>DASZUX010000492.1:0-1915 GCA_035547455.1 Chitinophagaceae bacterium | reverse complement strand
CAGCACCGGGGGCGGTTTCGTGGTGAAGGAAGGAGAAAAGGCCGGGATAAAAGGACAGGTTGACCTGCCGTTTCCTATTAATACTGCCAACGATCTTATGCATTGGTGTATGAAAACAGGGCTGGCCATACACGAAGTTGTAATGGAAAATGAATGTGCCTGGCGCAGTGAGGCCGAAACAAAAAAAGGAGTGCTGAAAATATGGGAGACCATGCGCGACTGCCTTTATCGTGGTTGCCATACAAAAGGCTTATTGCCCGGCGGGTTACAGGTACGGCGCAGGGCGAGCGATTTAAACCAGAGACTTATTGCCGGCAGGGCCTATAACGATTATGTTACATGGATGGCTGCCATAAAACAAGGTGGCAGCAATTTTCAGTATATATTAGACTGGGTAAGCTGTTTTGCACTGGCGGTAAATGAAGAAAATGCATCGTTTGGCAGGGTGGTAACAGCGCCAACTAACGGTGCTGCTGGCGTAATACCTGCTGTATTACATTATTTTGTGGTGTTTTGCAACGGGTATGACGAAGAGAAAATAATACGGTTCTTACTTACTGCTTCGGAGATAGGCAGTATCTTTAAAAAAGAAGCTACCATATCAGCGGCTATGGGTGGTTGCCAGGCAGAGATAGGGGTATCATCCGCCATGGCGGCAGCAGCGCTTACAGAAAGCCTCGGGGGCACACAGCGGCAGGCGCTTATGGCAGCCGAAATAGCTATGGAACACCACCTGGGTCTTACCTGCGACCCCATTGGCGGGCTAGTGCAAATACCCTGTATTGAACGAAATACTATGGGTGCTATAAAAGCTATTACGGCCAGCCAGCTTGCATTACAGAGCGCGCCGGATTATGCCAAGGTATCACTGGACAAAGTAATAAAAACCATGTGGAATACAGCCATTGACATGAACAGCAAATACAAAGAAACCGCGGAAGCGGGTCTTGCGGTACATGTGCCCCTGGGCTTGAAAGAATGCTGAGCATATTGTAGTGCCTGTAAAATAAATGAGTTTGAATATCAAATATTCTTATGATGAAGATAAACCGCTACTGCTGTGCTCTTTTGCCTGTTTTTACCATATTAACGGTGGTTTCAATAAAAGCCCAGCATGCTTCAGCGGCCTACCAAAAGAGCATAGATGACTGGCACACAGCACGTATTGCAGCTTTAAAAGCCGATAATGGCTGGTTAAACCTTGCAGGACTTTTTTGGCTGCAGCAGGGTAAAAATACCTTTGGCAGCGATAGCAGTAATGCAGTAGTATTCCCCAAAGGTTCCATTAACGGTGTTGCCGGTTATTTTGAACGTGCCGGTAATACAGTAAGGCTTGTTGCCGCCAATAATGCGGGTATTACTATTAATGGTGTTCCTGTTACAGATACTATAATATTCAGCGATACCATGCAGCAAGTTCCTGTAATTGCATGCGGCAGCCTGCGCTGGAATATTATACAGCGGGAAAATAAAACAGGTGTACGGCTAAGAGATTTAAACAGCCCGGCACCGGCTATGTTTAATGGAGTGGATTGTTTTGAAGTTGACAGTAACTGGCGGTTTGGCGCTATCTTGCAACAGCCCGCATTGCCCTCCGTCATAAGCATAAGCAATGTTATAGGCCAGACAACCAGGCAAAACAGCCCTGGTAAAGTAGTATTTGTGTTTAAAGGAAAGCAATATTATTTAGACGCACTTGATGATGGAGAGGATTTACTGGTAGTATTTGGCGATGCCACCAGCGGGGTTACTACCTACCCCTCAGGCAGGTTTATTGATGTTAAAAAACCCGGGGCCGATGGTATGGTGGTGCTTGATTTTAACAAGGCATATAACCCGCCATGCGCATTTACTGATTATGCTACCTGCCCGTTGCCGCCCCCGCAAAATATTCTTCCGTTTGCCGTAGCCGCCG
>DASZUX010000491.1:0-3530 GCA_035547455.1 Chitinophagaceae bacterium | reverse complement strand
GTTATTAATATGGGGGGGGATGAATATGCAAAAATAGGCGTTGGCCGTTCAACCGGTACAAAACTTATTTCGGCCTGCGGCAACATAAAAAAACCCGGTGTGTACGAAATTGATATGACCATCTCCGTGGAGGAGTTTATTTACAGCGAGGAATACTGCGGTGGTATTGCCAACGGTAAAAGGCTCAAAGCCTGCATACCGGGCGGCTCATCAGTGCCTGTTCTTCCTGCCAATCTCTTATTAAAAACTGCGAAAGGCGAAACCCGCTACATGAACTACGAAAGCCTTAGCGATGGTGGCTTTGCCACCGGCAGCATGATGGGCAGCGGCGGGTTTATTGTATATGACGAAGACCAGTGTATTGTAAAAAATACCTACACGCTTGCAAGGTTTTACCGCCACGAAAGCTGCGGGCAATGTTCACCCTGCCGCGAGGGTACCGGCTGGATGGAAAAAATTTTGAAGAATATTGATATGGGCAGGGGAAAGATGAGTGATATTGATTTGCTGTGGGATATACAAAGTAAAATTGAAGGCAATACAATATGCCCGCTGGGCGATGCGGCTGCATGGCCCGTAGCTGCAGCCATACGCCATTTCAGGGATGAGTTTGAATGGCATGTGCTTAACCCGGCTGAAGCCGTAACAAGAAATTACGGCCTTGCACATTATGCTGATGCCAGGCCGGTAATGGCATAGTAGTGCAGCTAAAGGCGATGCCGCGGCCAATGATAAAAAATAAAACCATATACATTGCACATAACTGGCAGGATAACACGCTTAACCGCCAAAGCAAAGAAATGGCACTTTATTTTTCGCAAAACAACAGGGTTATTTTTCTGCATGCTGGCAATAAAAACATACAGTCGCAGCAGGTAAATAAAAACCTTTCAGTTGTTTTGTGGCCCGGTAAAAGGCCTACAGGTATAAAAGATGTTTTATTTGCTGTAAAGCTGATGCGCCGTAACAGGCCGGGTATTGCAATCAGTAATTTTTCAGCAAACAATATAATGCTCTTTGTTTCGTGGTTGTTCGGTGCTGAATATAGGGTATGCTATTACCATACTTTGGTTAGCCAGTACCTGCAGGATTTTGGAAGGCTGAATACAAGGCAAAGGCTGAATATATGGAGGAAAAATTTTTTTTTGCGTAAGGCGACACATATTCTCGCTTCTTCAAACAGTGCAAAAAAAGATATTCTTACGTATTACAGGGTAAATGAAAAGAATATTTACATTTTTCCCAATGCCATACCCGACAGGCAAGTGCTTAACAAAGGCTGCACAACCAAAATAGGGTTTATCGGCAGGCTGCACAGGTCAAAAGGGGTTGATGTTTTAGTGGATGCTTTTTACCACCTTTGCACGCAGGTGCCGGGGTTGCAATTAAGTATTGCGGGCCTTGGGGAAGAAAAAGAAACGCTGGCGGCACAGGCTGCAGCACTCGGTATACAAAACAATGTGGTGTTCCATGGCTCGGTGCCTAACGAAGAGATAGGTAATTTTATTGCAGGGCTTAATTTCCTGGTGGTGCCAAGCAGGATGGATAACCTGCCTACCGTAGTGCTGGAAGCGTTTTCAACCGGCACGCCGGTGATAGGTGCCAATGCGGGTGGCATACCAGACATGGTGCAACACGAAGAAAACGGGCTGTTGTTTGAGAGCGAAAATGCGTATGAATTGTATAGAGCAATGAAACGGCTGTTGGATGACCGGCAAATGTGGAGGGGTTTATCTGCAGGCGCAAGAGCAACATTTGAAGAAAAATACAGTTTGGAAAAACTGCCGGAACGTTTTGAAAAACTACTGGCAGGAGGGATAAGTAATGGAGCACATTAAAAACATAGAGATTAAAAACTTTAAGTCTATCCGGCAGCAAAAAATTGAGGGCTGCCGAAGAATAAATGTTTTTATCGGCTATCCGAATGTAGGCAAGAGTAATATTCTGGAAGCGCTGGGGATGCATGCTGTGCATCAACTTAAGGTTGAGAATTTTATTTTTAATGAGATTTGCCGGGTAAGGAATTTCTCAGAACTATTTTTTAACCGGGACACACGGGAATCAGTCCGCGTTATTTTGAATGGTATTAATGAAGCCGAACTCCTTGTTGATGAATCAAATTTATTGCAGGTGAGGTTAAATTTTGTGTCGCCGGAAAAAAGAGATACACAGTTTTCGGCTCAGGTAAACAGCCAATTTTCCTTGCAAATTCTGGAAAACAAGAATGTTGAAAATACAATTTCAATTAAAAAATACGAGTTTAAAAAGGATGCTTCCTTAGACAAAAACCGGCCCAGGGCTTTATCAATACCTTATGGCGATAACCTTTGGGATGTTATATATTCAAATGGCGGGCTTCGGAAAGACCTTGCAGATATTTTTCGGGAATATTCTTTAAAAGTTGTTTTTGACACAGAAGAGCAGCTTGTACTAAAATTTCAGAAGCAAATGGATGACGACATTGTTGTAAGCATTGGCTATCACCAGATTGCAGATACATTACAGCGATTGATTTTTCATAAGGCTGCTGTCATTAGTAACAAAAATACTGTTCTTCTTTTTGAAGAGCCGGAAGCGCACATGTTCCCTCCGTATATTTCTAAGTTTACAAGTGACATTATTTTTGATAAGCAGGATAATCAATACTTTATATCAACTCACAGTCCTTTTGTGTTAAATGATCTTATAGAGGAGTTGGATAATGATGAATTAAGCATTTACGCAGTTGGATATGAAAGAGAATCGGGAGAAACCATTATACACAGGTTAACAGATGAACAATTAAATGAAGTGTACCAGTATGGGGTGGATTTGTTTTTTAATCTTGAAGATTATTTAAAACATGCTATCAGCTAAATCTGTAATACCAGAGTGTAATATTGATAGTTGCCTGTTTAATGTTCTATTGGGTTTTGAAAAAGAAGGTGTAAATCACACAAAAGGCAACACCACGGTGACGGCCAAAATAGAGAACAAGTTTAAAAACTTATTTTGCCTGGCCGTGATAGATAAAGATAAGCGGGACTTGGAATATATAAAGAGGAACTTTGACAAGTTAGAAGAATTGGGGGATGAAGATTATTTCAGACTGTTCAGGAGTTGCAAGGGCAATCATCACTATATTATCCAAATGGTACCGGTGATTGAAACTTGGATAATAAACACGGCGAGTGCCTTGAATATTGAGATGCGTGATTTTGGGATAAATGCAAGCAATGTAATTGAATTAAAGCCAATCACAAAAACTGTAACAAGTAAAAGAGATAAAAGGTTTGAAAAGTTATTTAAAGCATTTATAAAAAAAGCAACTGAACAAAATTTTGTTCCTTTGCTTCACTTGCAAAATGTGGCTAAAGTGATTTTAGAAAAGAACTATAATTTAGATATTAACGAGTTAACAAATGGCTGATACACCGTTATTTAAAGTAACTATTGATAACATCACCATTCAGGTGCCCGCAGGCACAACTGTGCTGGATGCTGCCCGTAAAATTGGCGGCGAGGTGGCGCCGCCTGCTATGTGCTATTAC
>DASZUX010000490.1:0-4923 GCA_035547455.1 Chitinophagaceae bacterium | reverse complement strand
TAATGAGCAAAAACCTTTCGCTGAGTTTTGGATGGGGGCTCATCCTTCTGCATCTTCATTATTGGTTAATGAAGAGGGTGAACGATCCCTTTACACGGAAATAAAAAAACACCCGGTAAAATACATCGGCGAAAAGGTGTTTAATGACTTTGGCGAACTGCCTTACCTTTTTAAAATATTGGATGTAAAAGATATGCTAAGCATACAGGTGCATCCTTCAAAAACAGAAGCTGAAAAGGGGTATGAGGCTGAAGATGCGGCGGGAGTTCCGTTAAATGCACCAAACCGTAATTACAGAGATAAAAACCACAAACCGGAGGTAATGGTTGCGCTGAGTGAATTTTGGTTGCTGCATGGATTTCTTGAAAAAGACGGCCTGCTTGAGGTATTGAGAACCGTGCCGGAGTTTGGTGGCTTTGATGATATATTTAGCCTGGAAGGCTATAAAGGTCTCTACAGGTATGTTATGGAAATGCCGCAGGATGAGGTGAACAGTTTGCTTATGCCGCTTGTTGAAAGGGAAGTTAAGGCTGCCGCGGAAGGCCGGCTTTCAAAGCATCAGCCTGGCTGGTGGGTTAATAAGTTATACAGGGAGAACATACCTGTGAATATTGACCGGGGCGTGTTTTCTATTTACTTTTTCAATATCGTAAAGGCGCTGCCGGGGGAGGCAATATTCCAGGGGGCAGGCATGCCGCATGCTTACCTTGAAGGGCAGAATGTAGAACTGATGGCCAACAGCGACAATGTATTGCGCGGGGGGCTTACCCCAAAACATGTTGACGTGCCGGAGCTGCTGAAACACACCATTTTTGAAGGCACGGTGGTAAATATAATGCCTGGTGAAAAACGTGGTGAAGGTGAAGCGGTATATGCTTGCCCGGTGCCTGATTTTGGGCTGCTTAAAATTGCACTTACCACAGGGCAGCAGGTTACGGCTACTGCAGCATCCCTGGAAATTATTGTAGTGATGGATGGTACACTGCAGGTAACCGGCGGCAACACAGTACATGCCCGCCGCGGCGAGGCTATAGCCATACTGGCCGGCGAAAGCTATACGATTACCACCAGCGGGGCTGTGCTGGCTTATAAAGCTTTTGTGCCCTGATTATTAAGGTTATTAACATACCCTGTACGAAATGTAAAAAATTTAAGCACCCGCTATTAGGTCATAACGCTTATTTTTGCCCTGCTACTAATTAACAGGATTATGAAAATGGTAAAGAAAGAAGTTATTTTTTACGTGCTTGTAATAGCAGTAATTACGGTTATAAAAATATTATGTGCGCCCAACCTTGCACTTAGCGGTACTACTGGTATTATGGCTATAGCGCTGTTTGCGGGCCTTAATAAAACATACAGCATAAAGAATTCGTTTGTATTGCCGCTTGTTGCGTTGCTTGTCAGCGATGCTATCTTGCAGGTATTGCATGTTTTTAACATGTTCCCTTTTGAAGGGTTTTATAAAGGCCTGTACCTTAATTACCTGCTTTTGCTGGTGTTAACAGGCATTGGCATTCTGTTCCGCCGCGCGGGTACACCTGGCATTTTTATATCTGCCCTGGTAGGGCCTACTATTTATTATTTTGTTGATAATTATGTTGTTTGGGCTGGTTCATGGCAAACAATGGGCTACTCGCATAACTTTGCAGGATTGATGGATTGTTACATTAAAGCTTTGCCTTTTTACAGGAACAGTCTCGTTTCAACCATAGTATTGCTGCCATCTCTTGTGCTGATGTACCGGTGGATTGTTAAAGGAAAAACCAATATGGCTTTTGCTGAATAAACTAATTCAATATAAAACAGAAAGCCCCGTGAGGGGCTTTCTGTTTTAATATCATATTGCAAAGTTACATACGGAGGCAGAGGCCGTTTTACAGCAATTCGTTTTTTTGCGCTTCATAACCTTCGTCTATCAGCAAATTTCTGCCATCCGCTGCAGTAGTAGCCAGTATATCGCAGCGGTTGTTATAGAGGTTATCTGCATGGCCTTTTACCCATATAAAATTTATAACGTAGTGTTTTGACAGCCGGTGATAACGCATCCATAAATCCTTATTTTTTTTACCTCCTGCAAAGTTGTTGCGTATCCAGCCGTCAAGCCACTTTTTTTCCACGCTGTTTACTACGTATTGGCTGTCAGTATAAATAGTTACAGGAATATTTTTTTTTGTAAGTGACTCAAGCGCCACAATTACGGCCATCAACTCCATACGGTTATTGGTTGTAAGCCGGTAACCGGCAGAGATTTCTTTTACTTTATCTCCCCACATCAGTATTGCACCATACCCGCCGGGGCCGGGGTTGCCCCTGCTTGCCCCGTCAGTATAAATAATTAAGTGATGGCCCGGCATTTCAGCAATAGTATATTTAATTTCTGTGGCGAAATTAAGATGATTACATCCAAACCGCTCATTGCTGCACAATAAAAGCTGTAAAGAGATACTGTTAAAAAAGAAACAAACCCCGGCAGGCGGTAAACTTTATTAAATGCCTGTTGTTCTTTTTAGGTATTACATTAATGCTTTGTAGCTGCTTTCCGCATAAAAATACAGTAATTACCCTTATGAGCATTACAATAAACCAACTGGTAATAGAAGAACTTTCGGTTGAAGACTACGCACAGTTAATGGAGGCAATGAAGGCCGCTTACCCGGCATGGGAAGGTAGTTTTTGGAGTATAACCGCCATAACAAGGCTGATAAATATTTTTAAAGAAGGCCAGTTTGTGGTTAAGGCAAATGGTAAGGTAGTGGGTTGTGCCCTGTCAATTATTGTTGATTATGATAAGTTTGAAGATGAGCACACCTACAGGCAAATTACAGGTAACTACAGTTTTAGCACGCATAATCCCAAAGGCGACATATTGTACGGGATAGAAGTGTTTATACACCCCAATTACAGGGGATTGCGGTTAGGCAGGCGGCTGTATGATGCCCGCAAGGAGCTATGTGAACGTTTTAACCTTAAAGGAATAGTATTTGGCGGGCGCATTCCTGGTTATCATAAATATGCCGATACTTTATCTCCAAAACAATATATTCAAAAAGTAAGGGCAAGAGAGATTCATGACCCTGTATTAAACTTCCAGCTCTCAAACGACTTTCATGTAAAAAAAGTACTGCGGGGCTATATGCCTGATGACAGCCAGAGTAAGGAGTTTGCGGTGTTGCTGGAATGGGATAATATTTATTATTCGGCGCCGTCAAAACAATCCTTTACGCCTTCCAGCTACATACGGCTTGGCCTTGTGCAGTGGCAAATGCGGCTTTATAAAAATATAGATGAGTTGTTTGAACAGGTAGAATATTTTGTAGATGCGGTATCTGCCTACAAAAGTGATTTTGCATTGTTTCCTGAGCTGTTTTATGCTCCGCTGCTTGCACGCTATAACCATCTTGGCGAAGCAGAAGCCATGCGTGCCCTTGCAGAATATACGCCCGGAATAAAAGAAAGATTTTGCCAGTTAGCCATACGCTATAATGTGAATATTATTACGGGCAGCCTGCCTGACATTGTAAATGGGCGCCTGTATAACATTGGCTTTTTATGTCACCGCAACGGAAAGGTGGACAAATATGAAAAAATACACGTAACGCCGGACGAAGCCGCTTTTTGGGGCATGCAGGGTGGCAGCGCTCTGCAGGTTTTTGATACCGACGCGGGCCGCGTTGGCATATTGATTTGTTATGATGTAGAGTTTCCGGAACTGGCACGGCTGCTTGCTGAACAGGGCATGCAGATTCTTTTTGTGCCGTTCTTAACCGATACCCAAAATTCTTACATGCGGGTGCGTTTTTGTGCACAGGCAAGGGCAATTGAGAATGAATGCTATGTAGCAATTTCAGGCAGCGTGGGCAACCTGCCCAAAGTATCTAACATGGATATACAATATGCACAGGGCGCTGTATTAACGCCCTGCGATTTTGCCTTTCCGTCTAACGGAATAAAAAGTGAAACTACCCCAAATACTGAAATGGTACTTATAGCAGATGTTGACCTGTCATTGTTAGATGAGTTGCATGCACATGGAAGTGTAAGAAACCTGAAAGACCGTCGCAATGATATTTATGAATTAAAATATGTTGGCAGCAGCAAAGTCTGAAGAACAGGGTATGGTTATTTAATCTTGTACACCTGGCCGCCCTTCATTACAAAGCAAACCTTGCCCATTATATTTACATCAGCAGTAGGGTCGCCGTCAACTGCTATTATATCCGCAAGCTTTCCTTGCTCAATGGTACCTGTTTTATCACTTACGCCAATAAGGTCTGCTGCACTTACAGTTGCTGCTCTTATAGCCTCCAATATGGGCATGCCGGCTTCAGTCATATATACAAACTCTTTCCAGTTTTTGCCGTGATTGTAAACGCCCGCATCAGTGCCAAAGGCTATTTTAACGCCAGCTTTATACGCATTTGCAAATGTGCGCTGTATTTGCGGGCCGGCCTGCATGGCCTTGCCTGCAATTACCGGTGGAAAGAAGCCCGGTATTTTTGCTGAGTCTGCAACAGATTTGCCTGCTATAATAGTAGGTACATAGTAGGCGCCATACTGCTTAAACAATTGTACACACTCATCATCCATATAAGTGCCGTGCTCAATAGAGTTCACCCCGGCCCTTAATGCGCGTTTAATACCTTCGGCGCCGTGTGCATGGCAGGCTACCTTTAAACCATAATCTTTTGAAACCGACACAATCGCCTTTAATTCATCATCGGTTAACTGCGCCCCGGCACCATCTTTTTCAAGGCTTAATACTCCGCCGGTTGACATTATTTTAATCACGTCGCTTCCTTCTTTGTAACGCTGGCGTACGGCTTTAATGCAATCATCCACACCGTTCACTATACCCTGCATGGGACCCGGATCGCCCATAAGGTCTGAACGAAGGCCGTTGGTAGGGTCGCCATGGCCACC
>DASZUX010000489.1:0-8360 GCA_035547455.1 Chitinophagaceae bacterium | reverse complement strand
AATACAGGTTAGGGTAGCAGGTATTATAAAAGATTTTCATTTTGAAGGTTTTGAACGGCCTATAACACCGTTGGTATTGCGCAACAGGGCAAAAGCATTTAATTATCTTGCCATACAAACAACTGTTTCAGGCCCCGCTGCCGGACAGTTAACGGCGCAAATAAAAAATATATGGAAAAAAGTTAACCCCCTGCAGCCGTTTACAAGCAATTGGTTTGCTGATAGTTTTTATGAGCGTAAATCTGCCACCGGAACGGTGTCGATGCTTGAATTTTTAGCTTTTATTGCGATATCTATTGCCTGTCTTGGCCTGTTGGGCATGGTAATTTATACAACGGAAACAAAGGTGAAAGAGGTAAGCATACGCAAAGTAATGGGCGCCACGGCAATAAATATAATGGTGCTGTTGTCGTCAGGGTTTGTGCGCCTTGTACTTATAGCAGTTTGCATTGCCCTGCCATTGGGGTGGGTGTGCAGTTATATGTTTGTAAGCATTTTTACTGTAAGGGCGGGTATTGGTGCCGGGGTGCTGTTTATAGCCTGTTTTATAATACTTGTTGCGGCATTGCTGGTAATTTCTTCACAGGTGTATAAAATAGCCCGTTCAAATCCTGTTAACGGGCTTCGTACAGAATAGTAACAATGTTAAGCTCCCGCCTTTTCTTGAAAAGCTATGCCTTGCTTAGCCAGTTCATTTAATACCGGGTCATAAATGCCTTGTATAATTGGTATGTGCAGCCCGGTTTCCTTAATCTTGCCTTCAAGCAGCAGCTTGGCAGCAATACCCAGCGGCAGGCCGACGGTTTTAGCCATAGCCGTGTGTATATTATCGCTGCCTTTTACAACAAGCCAGCTTTTAACAAATTGGGGCTCACCATTAAGCAAGTAATTTATCTCATGCATCATTACCACCATATCCTTATCGCCGGGTTGCAGTGCAAGCTTTTTTTCAAGAATAAATTGCAGCACATCTGCCGCGCTGCATAATCCCCTGTTTATTGGCTGCTCATCATCAAGACCTAAAAAAAATAATTGCTTCATGCTAAGGTTGGCCTCCTGCATAGTAGTGGCCACCGTTTCGGCAGCTTTATCTTTTACGTCCTCCACATCAACTATGCTCAAGTCGCCTTTTTCATTTACCATCATAAACTGGTCGCTGTCTTCTTCTTCTTCTTCTGCGGCTTCATCACCTGCTTCCGTTTCTTCAGCCTCCATTAACTCCATTAATTTCTCCATCATTTCCCTGGCATAACTCAGGCGGCTGCCCAGCATATCATTCAACCAGTTAGCAAAACCATTTTTTTCAAAATGTATTTTAAAAAACCCAGCAATGGTCATGCCATCCGTCTGGTACACTTTTTCTTCATCGGTAAGTTTTAAATCCACTATATTTTTCCAGCCAATACAAAAAGCGGGGTGCCTGAGTGTGGTCCGTATAAAAGTTGCGGCATTTTCAACATCGTAGAGGGCCGCATAGCCTGACGAATCCCTGTTGGGGTAATACACCAGCGGGCCAACACCAGGTACTTCCACTGCATGGTTATCAGCAAATAGCTGGTTGTAAGATATGTGTACCTGCTGCCCGTTTTGCCTGAATGTTGCGCCTGCTTTACCCGCGAGTACAACATTGCGGGGATTCCAGCTTATTTTATAGTGCCAGGGATTGTTATCGCTTTCCGGCGCTACAAGTCCGCCACAGTGCGAGATAAACGAGGTAATAACTCCCTGCCGTTCTTTTATATCGTGCAGCAACTTCATAGCGCTCATGTGGTCAATACCAGGATCCAGCCCCATTTCGCATAAAAATAAAAGCCCTTTATTTTTTATATCAGCAGCTAGTTTTTTGATGTTCTCATCAATATATGACGCGGTAAGCAGGTGTTTGCCAAAAGCAAGGCAATCGAGCGCCAGTACATAATGCAAGGCAGGGGGCAGGAGTGAAATAACGGCATCAGCCTGTTTTACAAGGACCTGCCGTTCGTCGGCAGACTCAATATTCAAGTGAACAGCTTTTGCATTTGGGTGTTTACCCACTTTGGCATGTGCTGCCATAAGATTAGTGTCTGCAACCGTTAAAAACCAGTTATTTAAAACAGATTGCTTTTTTAAATAATCAATTAAAGCTGTGGAAGATTTTCCCGCTCCAAATAAAACAATATGTTTACAGGCTGCCATAATGCAAAGATGCAATTAATTGCAGATTTAATAGCAAGCCGCCTGCCGGCAAAAAAATACTACTCCGCCACAAGGTAAACGCCCTTCTGCTCTGCGCTAACCAGCGAAACCTTATATTTTATACTTGCTGCTGCAAGATTGTCGGGCACCTTAACATTTATTGCTTCACCGGCAGGTATGTTTTTTATGCGTATAGTTTGTCCGTTTTTAAACTTATTGGCAGCATCAAAATATTGAACATCAATCACTACCAGGTCGAGCGCAATATCTGCAATGTTTTGCACACTTAATTTAAGGTTTTGTACTGCAGGCGTATAAGGCTGGTCTGCATCCACACTCACAAAGTCATCAATGCCAGGCTTGTTTGACGGGTTGCGGGGCGGTGTGGCATTATTATCATCATCTTTTGGTATTGCTGGCGCCGCTGCCTTACTGTTGACGGCTGGTTGCGCGGGCTGATCTTTTACCAACTCGTCATTAACAGTCTTACGCCTTGCTGAAGCACCTGTATTAACGGGCGCTATAATATTGTTACGTTGTTGTTTTGTATTAACTGTTGCCACTGGCTGCCTGTTGGTTGCATCGCTCTTTACAACAGTAACAGTTTGTACAACCGCCGGTTGTATTTTTTGCGGCTGTATGTTTTTTGCAGCATTAAAAGCAACCGTTTTAACCGCCTGCTTTTTCTTTACAGGAGCAGTTTCTGCATTATCGTCATCAAACCGGGGTACCAGTTCTTTTTGGTCATCTTTATTTACAGTATTTTTTTGGGGTGATGCATTGTTTTCGGTAACATCTTCATTTCCCTTTTCAGCGGCCGAAACACTGGCTGCCTGCTTGTTTGCGGCCGGGGTGGTATTGGCGTATACTGTTTTCCCGGCGTTATCGCCCGCCGTCCATTTATAGCCAAGCCAAACGCCCAAACACATTACAGGTATGGCCAGTAAAACCAAAATAGCGCCACTTTTGTAACGTTGCCATTCACCAGTCTTATTTTTTGCTTTTAATATTGTGGCGGCATACCTGTCTTTCAGTTCGTTCAGCGACTGGGAAAACCTGGTTTCAAGTATGGGCATTTCGCCTGTTAGCTGCTTTTCTCCTATGGGTACGGACTTTTCTTGTTTTTTTGACGCAGATTCCACCGCATTTACTTCCTCCTGCCAGTTTAACCAGGAGTTTTGCGTAACATATTCGTCGCGTTGCTTTGGCGGCTGCGAAACAGGTTTGTAATAATCCTGTGTATTATCAGCCACTACCGGTGCCGGGGTGGTAATTTCATCCACTTTTTGCCAGGCCGCTTTTATGCGTATCCGTGGTTTTGGCTTTATGGTAACTTGCGGTTGCGGTTCAATAGCTTGGGTGCCTGTTGTTTTGTTCTTTTTAAAAAACCGGTCATAAGGCTGCTCCTCCACCGCCGGCGCATAAGGCTTCAGTTCGTTAATTTCACAGGGGTAGCGCCAGGCGGCGCTCTTTCCTTCCACCCATATAAGGTCATACTGCCGCAGGCCCTGCTTTATAAGGCTGTCAAAATCAAACGGGCCTGCTTCTTTGTTGTTGCGCAGTAACAGGTATGTATTCATACGTTTTACATTTAAGGCGTTCCTTATAATAAAAGCCAAATGCTTACCATTTATTGTAAAAAAGGTGTTATAAATTCCTGTAAACATGCTGTCACATGCCGCAATGTTGTACAGGTTTTTTCCACATTAAAAGCATCATATTTTAGTTATTTTTTATGGTTATTGCCGGCTAATGGTTAAATTTGCCATCCTTTAAAAGGTATCTACAGTAGCTAAATTCAATTGATGGAAGAGAACCTATTGCCGCAGGAAACCAGCGATAACGATAAAATAATACAGGTAAATATTGAGGAGCAGATGAAGACATCGTACATTGATTATTCAATGTCGGTGATTGTGGGGCGTGCCCTGCCTGATGTACGGGACGGTTTTAAACCGGTACACCGCCGTGTACTGTACGCCATGAACGAGCTGGGCAACAACAGTAATAAGCCGTTTAAAAAAAGCGCGCGTATTGTAGGGGAGGTAATGGGCAAATACCACCCGCACGGTGACAAGGCCATTTATGATACGGTAGTGCGTATGGCGCAGGATTTTACCATGCGTTACCTGCTGGTTGACAGCCAGGGTAATTTTGGTACCCAGGACGGCGACCCGCCGGCAGCGATGCGTTATACCGAAGTACGCCTGCACCGTTTTGCAGAGGCAATGATGGAGGATATTGAGAAAGAAACAGTTGATTTTCAGCTAAACTTTGATGACAGCCTTGAGGAGCCTGCCGTACTGCCTGCGCGTATTCCTCAATTGCTGGTAAATGGTTCGTCAGGCATTGCCGTAGGCATGGCCACCAACATGATGCCCCATAACCTTGGCGAAGTAATAGATGGTTGCATTGCTTATATTGACAACCACGATATTACTGCCGAGGAGCTGATGAAGTATGTAAAGGCGCCTGATTTTCCCACGGGCGGCGTTATTTATGGCATGGAAGAGGTAAAGCAGGCAATGCTTACCGGCAGGGGCAGAGTGGTACTGAGGGGCAAATGCCATATTGAAACGAAAACCAGCGGCAGAGAGCAAATTATTATTACCGAAGTGCCTTACCAGGTAGGCCTTGATGCCCTGACTGATAAAATAGGCCAACTGGTAAATGATAAAATAGTTGAAGGCATAGCACACGTAAATAACGAAAGCAACAAACGTGAAGGCACCCGTATTGTAGTTGACCTGAAGAGAGACGCTGTTGCCAACGTGGTTATTAACCAGTTATTTAAGTTTACGGAGCTGCAAACCAGTTTTGGCATTAACAATGTAGCCCTTAGCAAGGGACGCCCCAAAACACTTAACCTGCAGCACCTGGTAAGCGAGTTTATTGAATTCAGGATGGAAGTGGTAATACGCCGCGCCCAGTTTGAACTAAAAAAAGCAAGGGAAAAAGCGCATATTTTGGAAGGTTACCTTAAAGCACTTGATCACCTTGACGAAGTAATAAGCCTGATACGCAACAGCGCTACCCCGGATATTGCGAAACAGACATTGATTGACAAAAGCCGTGAAGGGCGCTGGTATTTGAAAGAGCAGTTATTTGCAGACATACAGGAACATATTTACAGGCAGGAGGAAGGTCTGAGCGAAGCACAAGCCAAAGCAATACTGGAACTGCGCCTGCAGCGGTTAACCGGCATGGAGCGTGAGAAGATTCACGAGGAGTTTAGTGAAATAATGCAAATTATTGCAAGACTACAGGAACTGTTAGGCAGCGAACAGGTGCGCTATGATTTGATTAAGAAAGAACTGCTTGAAATTAAAGAGAAATTTGGCGATGCCCGCAAAACAGAAATTCAGTACCTGGCGGACGAAATGCGCATTGAAGACTTAATTGAACAAGAGGATGTTATAATTACTATTTCACATTTAGGTTATATTAAACGCACCAGCGCATCGGAATACCGGCAGCAGCGGCGCGGCGGGAGAGGGGCTATTGGCAGCAAAACCAGGGAAGAGGATTTTGTTGAGCATTTATTCGTAGCTTCTACCCACGATATAATGATGTTCTTTACCCAAAAGGGCAGGTGTTACTGGCTTAAGGTGTACGAAATTCCCGAAGGCGAGAAGCAAAGCAAAGGCAGGGCCATACAAAACCTTATACAATTGCCGCAGGAAGACAAGATAATGGCCATATTAAATGTAAAGAATTTTGAGGATAAAGACTTTGTAAACAATCATTATATAGTGCTTTGCACCAAAAAAGGCATTATTAAAAAAACACCGCTTGAAGACTTTAGCCGCCCAAGAGCCACAGGGGTAAATGCAATAACTATTGTTGAGGGAGATGAACTACTGGCAGCCCAAATGACCGATGGAAACAGCGAAATAATGATGGCGCTTAAAAGCGGCCAGGCAATACGTTTCCCCGAGGAAAAAGTACGTCCTACCGGGCGGGGTGCTATAGGAGTATTTGGAATAGAAGTAAACAGCCAGGATGATGAAGTAATTGGCATGATATGTGTTGCAAAAGGCGATCCGGGCCACACAGTGCTTGTAATCAGCGAAAAAGGGTTTGGCAAGAGGACATCTGTTGAAGAATACCGCGTTACCAATCGCGGGGGTAAAGGTGTAAAAACCATTCAGGTTACCGAAAAAACGGGCAGCCTCGTAGGCATACTGGATGTAAAAGGCAGCGAAGATCTTATTATTACCTGCAAATCAGGTATAACCCTGCGCACACCGGTTGACAGCATTAAGGAAGCCGGCAGGGCTACACAGGGCGTTATTATAATAAGGCTTGATGAAAATGACGCCATAGCGGCTATTTCAAAAGTTGATAAAGACGAAAGCGAGGCCGCGGAAAACGAAGAAAGCGACAGCAAGGATAACGAAGGGCAGGCAAATGGAAACGATAATGAACCGACAGGCAACGAACCAAACAACAACGAGGAGCCTGGAAATCAATAATCATCAAAAAAAATCCCGATTATGAAAAAAGCAACGCTAATGTTATTGCTTGCAACAATGGGTTTTATGTCTTTTGCGCAGAATTATGACAAAGTGAAAACGGATATGATTGTATTGCATAAACCGGAAGAGGCAAAAGCCGAGCTTGACAAAATAATGTCTAACCCAAAATCAAAAGACAAAACCACCGGCCTTTACTGGAATTTTGCTATATATGCTACTTTTTACGGCGATAGTGCTCTTTCCGCAAAATATCCGCATTCTGATTCACTTGCATTTGAAGCGCTAAGCCAATACGAACAGGCTGATACCTCTTTAAAAGCGCTTAAAGAAAACTCCAGCATTGTACGTGATTTTGATTATATACGAAGCACAGGTTTTAACCAGGGGGTAAAAGGTTTTAATACCCAAAACTGGGCAGGCGCTTATGAGGGCTTTGCAGTTACTGTGAAAGCTGATAAGTTTATGGAGCAGCACGGGCTGTTTCCCCATAACTTTATTGATACCAATACTTACCTTTATGCAGGCTATGCTGCACAAAACTCCGGCAACTTAGCCAAAGCAGTAGAAATGTATAAAATATTGGTTGACAAAGACATCGCAGTACAGTCTAAAGATTTTGAAAACAGCATCTATTATGCCATGCTCGGTTATTTTTCCAACAATAACGACCAGGCCGATTTTACAAAATATGCCGAGGCTGTAAAAAAATTAGTTCCCAATTATGCCGGCAAAATAGACCAGATGGCAATGCAGAATATGACTTCCAATGCATCGCTTACAGAACTGATGACAAAATATAAAGATGCTACGGCACAAGGCAATTTAACAGAAGCCCAGTTAGCATCATACGCAGATGCATTTGCCAGCCCCGACAGGGACGAAGCAGCCAAACTTGACAGCGCTACGCAGGTACAGTTAAAACTTGATGCAGCAGACGCCTATTCAAGGGCATACAGAATGGCCGCAGACAAAGGTGATGCGCAAGGCCAGAATACCGATTACAAAGGCATTTATTCCTATAACAGTACCATATTATACACTAATATTTACCAGGATCTCTCTGACCGGTTTTATAATCTTAAAGGTACTGATGCCGGCCTTAAAGCCAAAAGGGACGAAACTGAGAAAATGCAGAACCAGTATGCGGATTCCATAATAACATGGGGCACCAACTGTTATAATGCATACAAATCAAGAACAGATCTTTCAAAAAGGGAGTTGAACTATATTAAAAATACGGTACAAAACCTGGCCAACGTTTACCAATGGAAAAGAGACAGGGCAAGGGGTATTAACCCGCAGGATTTTGATAAATTTGACGCCTTATACAAACAGTTTGATACTGAAACTGACAAATACGACAAGATGTTGAAAGGGTAGGGGGTAACAGTTGACCCTGCTGGTGAGTTTCAGGGTGAACGCTGCATTTTTATTCCGCTAAAGTATAATTTATATCAGGTAAGTCTTTTCCCGGCGTAAGCAAAACCACTGCGCCGGGAAAAGACTTATACTTAATATGGATAAGCTATACAATAGTAAAGTAAAACAATGTAACTTAGTGGCTATGGATCAAGTTAAATTTTAGGGGGATTTTAAGCATAAAGTTTATAGATTCTGTAAAGAAAGAATTCAATATCTCTGACGCCTCTTAATGCGTTTCTAAAGCTTTTGATTTTAGCATTGAAGGATTCTGCTGCTGCATTGGTA
>DASZUX010000488.1:0-7578 GCA_035547455.1 Chitinophagaceae bacterium | reverse complement strand
ATATAGCCGCCGGGTGCTGTGCCGGCCTGGGTAAGCGAATCACCAAAGAAAACGATTTTCTTTCTCCGGTCCTTTCTTACGGTCGAGGCAAGCACAATAAGCAAAATAAAAACGGCAAAAATTAAAAGATTTTGCATAATGCGCCGCTTAATAACTATTTACTTAATCATACGATGACCTAATTGAGTAATTGCGGCCTTTCCCTGTACACTTTCCATACAAACTCACCAAACAATGTATTGGCCCAGGCAAACCATTTGCGGGTAAACTTTGTGGGGTCGTCTTTATGAAACGATTCGTGCATAAAGCCTGTACCTGCATGAGTATGCTGCAGCATGGTAAGGCAACGCTTTATTTCAGCCTCGTTGTGCGAGGTAATTCCGCGCATAATAATGCTTAACGGCCATATCATGTCCAGGCCTGCGTGTGGCCCGCCTGTACCTTCTGCTGCTTTGCCTTTAAAAAAGAAGGGATTGTCAGTTGATAAAATATATTGCCTTGTATTGGGATAGATTGATTTTTCAGCATACGAATAAAAGAAGCTGCTCCTGTCAAACGGGGTATTAAGCAGGTATGGCAGGGATAAAAGCGAAGGCACGTTGGCATCATCCATAAGATTATAGCTGCCAAAGCCGTTTATTTCATACGCATATATTTTATTATATGCCGGGTGCTGCACTGCAGCATGCTGCTCCAGTGCAGTTTGTACCTGCATCCTAAGTTTTTCTGCATCTGCCGCCAAGGCTGCCTGGTTAATAGAGGTTGCGATAGCTGTCATTTGTTTAAGCGACACTACAGCAAACCAGTTTGCTGGTATAAGGTATGGAAATATGGTAGCGTCGTCACTCGGCCTGAACATGCTGCATATAAGCCCGTTAGGTTTTACCGGGTAGCCATAACCGCTTAAAGGCACGCCATCCGTTGCCCATGAGGTTTGCCGCTGAAAAGTATAAGGGCCCGGGCTGTCAAACCGCTGCTGTTCTTTAAATGTTTTTACAACCAGTTGCATAGCCGCAATCCATTGGTCATCAAACACCGAGGTATCCCCGGTTTCTTTCCAGTAACCATAACTTAGCCGTATGGGGTAACAAAGGCTGTCAACCTCCCACTTACGTTCATGTATTCCCGGCTTCATGTCGGTTATGTCCGTTTTTTTCCACTCGCTTACTTTGTTTTCATCTTTGTAAAAAGCATTGGCATAGGGGTCTTTCAAAATACATTTTACCTGCCTGTTAATTACGCCTTTAATTAGCTGTTGCAGGTTATCGTCTTGTTTGCAAAGCGGCACGTAAGGCCACACTTGTGCACTGCTGTCACGCAGCCACATGGCATCTATATCGCCGGTAATTACATAAGTGTCAGGTTTACCGTCAATCATTTCAAAATCAACGGTAGTGTCCAGCGTGTTAGGAAAACAGTTGCCAAAAAGCCAGGCAATTTCGCGGTTGCCTGTATTACTCTGTATATCTGTAATAATTTTTTCTACCGCTGGGCTTTTAAACTTACGCTGTGCTTCTGCAATCCGCACCACAGGAAAATCATCTCTCCCAGCCCCGGCCTTAGCCAGTTTGCTTAATGTTATTGCCGCCCCTGTTAATGCTGCCTGCTGTATAAATGTTCTTCTTTGCATGTACTTTAATTTCATAATTCAGGAAAGATGATGCTAAGGGTGTATGGCTTACAACTCATGCTAATGATAAAGAGATGCGGGCATGACTGTAAACTGATTTTAAAAAAGCCGGTGCAGCCAGTTTCGCTAACTGGTTAACCATTCACTTATTTGCGCTGGTACACTTTAATATAATCCACCAAAAACTCTTTAGGTAAAGCGGCATCGTCCGGGGCGCCGCCAACAAAGTCACCACCTATAGCCATGTTAAGAATAAAATAAAACTGCTCGTTAAAAGGGTAGGGCACCCCTTGTATATTGGTAACATCACCTTTTGTAACCTGGTGGTATTTTACGCCATCAACATACCATGTAATTGTGTCTTTACGCCAGTCAATACTATATACATGAAAGCCATCGCCCCAGCCGTCCTTTACTTCATGCTCGGTTAATTCGCCCTTCCAGCGGTTATGCGGTGGTGCGGGACCAAAATGAGCCGTGCCGTAAAGGGTGTCAGGGTACTGGCCTTTGGTTTCCATAATATCAATTTCGCCGCTAAGGGGCCAACTGCCATATTTTTCATCCGTGCTCATCATCCATATAGCAGGCCACATGCCTTTACCTGTAGGTATTTTGGCACGTATTTCCATTCTGCCAAAGGTAAAACCTATTTTATGGCGTGTAGTTAGCCGGGCGCTGGTATAGTGCCTGGTTTTATAATCTTCTTTCAAGCCGCGTATATGCAGCAGGCCGTCTTTTACATAGGCGTTGGTATCACGGGCGGTATAATATTGGTATTCATGGTTACCGCCGCCAAAATCGTTTACTTCATAATTCCAAATATTAGTGTCAATATGTTTCCCGGTAAAATCTTCAGTCCAGACTAATTTCCATTTTCCTTTGCCGGTTTGTGCACCGGCAACAGTAATATTTGCAATAATAGCAATGGCAGGCAAAAGTGCTGTTAAACGCATAATAAAAAGAGGTTTTTATTTTGAACCTGCAAGATAAACACTTTGCCTTCAACTATTTATTGCATAATTTATTACAGGTAAAAGCAAATAATTTTGGCAGAGTTTTTCTGCAAGCCTATTTTTGCAGCCCAATCTGAAAAAATGGCTGGTTTTTGCCCGATAGTATAATGGTAGTACAACAGATTTTGGTTCTGTCTGTCTTGGTTCGAATCCAGGTCGGGCAACTTAAAGGGGAAATGTAAGTTTCTCATTTACAGTGTTGAAAGTTATAAAGCCATTCAATTTCAATGAATTGAATGGCCTTTTTCATGTCGTCAACGTTCGTTAATGGTTGAAAATGCCGCTCAAATGTCTGCACTTTGTTTAGCACTTTGTCGAGCACATTTTTTGTGACCTAAAAACGTTGAAATATGAGCAGAATGGTAGTGAATGAAAATAGCAATTTGGCCCCCCGGAAACCGCGGCCCTTTAACAAATTAATGCCGGAGTATACTCCACTATGGAATTATCGGAATAAGAAGAACCGATGTGGTGGCAAGTCTGTGTGACAGCATCAAATTCATATTGACTAAAAATAATGAAACAATTTATTCTATTCATACTCCTTTCAATCGGACATAAATTAATTTATGCCCAGGTTTCTGTTTCAGATTTGTCACTGCTGTACGGCAAATATGAAGTTGGGTTCAGACATTATGTTTGTAATGACAGTACAAGAAGCTATAAACGATTGTATGATTTTACCGGCAAAATTTTACCCAGACCGATTCCAATTAGCGTGTGGTTTCCTGCTATACCAAAAGCCGGGACAAAACTCATGACCGTGGAAAACTACATGACGATTTTAAAAGATGAAGAAGAATGGCAAGAATTACCTGACAGCAGAATTTTAGAATGGTTTTATTATAGTAACTCAGAGTCAAACAAAAGGCACTTAGCTGAAACAACAAAAGCTAAAAGTAACTTACGACCATTATCACAAAAGTTTCCTGTTGTTATTTATGCACCAAGTTACCAGGCAAGTTCTGCTGAAAATTTCGCTTTGTGTGAATTTCTTGCATCGCATGGTTTTATTGTTTTATCAAGCCCAAGCCGTGGAACTGAAAGCCGATTTTTAGATGGCGGCACTACACGTGATATAGAAACACAAGCAAGAGACATAGAATTTCTGATTGCTGAAATAAGCAAAAATCCTTTCGCTGATATAAATAATCTTGCTGTTGTTGGGTTTAGCTTTGGCGGTATTTCTAACGTACTTGCTCAAATGATGGATAAAAGAATTAAATTAATTATTTGCCTGGATGGCAGTATCAGGTATCAATACAGCAAAATTCAGCAATCGCCATATTTTAACTTGCCAGGTTTTGATGTTCCGTTTCTTTTCATGTCACAGAAAGAAATACCTGCACAGGTTATCAAAGAAGACAAGATAGATCCGTCGCTAAACACAACTTTTAAATTTTACGATTCTTTAAAAAACAGCAACGCTTATTATTTTAAGTTTAATGACTTAACACACTCGTACTTCAGTAGCATGGGTGTTTTGTTTGCAGAAAGAGATGCCAGGCAAGACAAAAGTGACAGTGCAATAATGAAATCATATAAATGGTTGAATATTTATACATTGAATTTCCTGAATGCTTTTGTAAACAAGGATAGCCAAGCCAAACAATTTTTAGAAGCGCAACCAGCAGACAATGGGATTTTGAATGATGCAGTTATAAAGCTTTCAGAAAAAAAAGCAGTTGCAAAGGAGTTTTCTTTTGATGATTTTAATGTACTTGCAATCAAACAAAACTATCAGTCTTTAGCTGCTTTATATACATCTGTAAAAAACAATCATCCTGATTTCAAAATGGAAGAATGGAAATTAAATACATTAGGACTTTCTCTATTATTTAAAAACAAACTGCAGGCAGGTATAAATATTTTACTATTAAATGCAATGTTATTTCCTGAATCTGCAAATACTTACGACAGTTTAGGAGAAGGATATTTGATTATCGGTGACAAAGAAAAAGCATCAAAGAACTTTAAAAAGTCATTAGAGTTAAATCCACAAAACGAAAATGCAATTGATAAACTTAAAATCTTGAATAAATAAAACTGATTAGTTGAACGTGCAAGACATCAAAAGTTGAAAAGAATAAAGGCAAATTATATTCGAGATTTTTGCAGGCTGTTTGCACCTTTTTTGATGCTAAAAAAGCAAGAAAGATAAGTGGAATGGTAGTTGAAAAAAATGGAAAGTTATTGCCCCGAAAATGGCACTGTAGCCTTCCCAGATGAGGCACCCTTTGGCGGTTTATACAACCATGTGAAATTATTGGTCTGTACAATAGCAAACGCTTAAAAGGAAAACGCTGTCTGCTGATTATTTATGATAAAATTTTGGTTAGCTGTTGTTATTTTAATTACACGAAAAGATTATTAAAATTTAACGACTTCCAGGTGCTTGCCAACCAAAAGGCCATCTACCGGCTTAAGGTCAAAATTTATAGTATGCTTTGCCCTTAGCTTTATTACGAACAGGTCGCCTGATCCTGCCAGTGTTTCCTTTTCACCTATATTTACAAAAGTGGGGTATAGTATTTTTTTGCCGTTGGTATGCAGGCGGTCATTCGTCATATTCTCCATGCTCCTCATGTTAAGGGCTGTAATGCCTATAAATTCAAAATCCTGTATGTTATACGGCAGTGAAAAACTTAACGCATTTACTGATGCCAGGTTAACACCTTTCACTGTTATTTCAACAATATCATTTTTGTCATATACTTTTTTAGGTGTGTTAAGCTCAAGCCTCCCGGCTACGCTATCTTTATTATTTATATTTACACCACCGTCCAGCCGCGTTGCTACTGTTGATATGTCATAAGCATCTATCAATCCGTTTTTATTTACATCGCCTTTGCTTATATATCCTTCAAAATCGTTATCGCCTTTTCGAAGGCCTGTGTAGTTAATGTAAGAAGTAAGGTCATTGTTATCTATCCTGTGATCGTTATTAATGTCACCCGGGATAAAGCTTTCCGTTCCGGGTACTTTGAATACATACAACTCCCTGCCGGAGCCATAGCCGCCTATACCTTCAGTTACATTTATTTTAATATACCTGGCTGTTGGATGATTGCTAAAAGCAAACTCCTTCATTTCTCCGTTTTTTGCCCATTCAAAACTGCTGGCTTTAGTCCATGTAGTCCCGTCATCGCCGTAAAAAATAGTTCCCTTAAGCCAAATGCCGTTTCCCCGGTTTCGTGGCAGGTACTCAATTTTGTTCAATTGGTTTACTGACCTCAAATCCATTACCACATCAAACGGTACCGCTTTAGCATCCCACTTTGTATGCCACATACTGGTTTCATCAAAGTCAAATAAATTAGATAATTCAGTACCTTCCTCGGCCTCCATTGTGCATTGCCCCACAATGTCTTTAATGGCAAATTGCAGCGGGTTCATTTTTGTTGTTGCTGCAAACTGAGCCCAGGCAGAGCGGCCTGTTTTATTTACTGCCCGCAATTTAAATGTATAGTTTGTTTCAGGCGCAAGGTCTTCAAATAATAAGGTTGTATCTGTAATAGTAGTATAAAGCTGCCCGTTAAAATTAATTTCATAATAGTCAGCGTTAGCAACCTTACCCCATGTTGGCTTTAGCGCAAACGCCTGCCTGTTAGTGTCATTTACCTGTGCGTTTACAGGCGTGTTAAGGTTGCCGGAAGATGTAAGTAAACAATTGGCAGGCGCAAAAACAAAGCCTTTGACAGTTAGCGTTATTGCATTTTTGGTAACATCTGTTTCTGCAACGCTTACTAATAGCCGGGGGTTCTTAGTGATCGCCATTTTCTCAAATTCACTTCCTTTAATTGAAAATTGGTTCAGGTTGGGGGCAGCGTCATAGAAATATACATTTGTACCGTTTGCAAAACTACGCATAGATGTTGCCCTGGCCAGTTTTATTATTTCACTGCCCACCTTTACTTTTACTGATGCAGGCTGGTGGGTTACGTTGATACGAAATTCAGTGGATTGTTTTTTTACAAATCCGTTGAAATCTCCCTTTGAAGGATGTACTGTAATGGTGGCTGTATTGCTTTCTGCAAAAGATTCAATAAGCGTTGTGGCATAGCTTCCTGTTTTATATGATTCAGTAGACCCGTCATCATCATATTGGATAAAACTGGTTTTGCCTGCAGGATAAACTTCGTATATACGTAACGACTTATTGATCTCGGAAACGTTGTTATTCGGGTTGGCCATTGGAATGATGGCGCCTTCTTTCACAAATAAGGGAAGTTTCCAAACAGGTGCTTTGAAATTGTTAATAATACAATTTCCTTCATATATATTGCCGGAGAAATAATCTATCCATTTGCCTTTTGGTAAATAAATTCCGTTACGAATATCGTTTCCCTTTTTATCTGTTTTGGTTACCTGGTAAACAGGTGCTACTAAAAAATAAGGGCCATACATATATTGATATTGTGTGGACTTTCCCAATGTAAACCGGTTGGCATCTTCAAGCAGCATAGCACGCATAATGGGCAGGCCGGTTAAGGCTTGCCTGGCTACACTGTACGTGTAAGGGAGAAGTGCTGATTTTAATTTAAGGTAAGTGCGGTTAATAGAAGTGGCAGGCTCACCCAGGGCATAGGGATATTTTTCATTAGCACCCCAACCATCCATATTTAGCTGCATTGGTGTAAAAGCTTTCCACTGAAAATCTCTTATGTTAACAATTGCATTTTTTCCTCCAAAAATACCATCCATATCAGAGGTGATATTGGGTTGGCCGGATAGCCCGGAACCAATATATGTAGGAATGTGAAAACGTATATATTCCCACTCGCCGCCTGTCTGGTCGCCGGTCCAAACGGCTGCATAACGCTGTGTTCCTGCCCACCCGTCTAACGAAATAATAAAAGGGCGAGCATTGCCGCCATAGCGTGGTATAATATTAGCCACATCTGCAACGCCGTTTAAACCAAAAGAATAGCCCTG
>DASZUX010000487.1:0-4577 GCA_035547455.1 Chitinophagaceae bacterium | reverse complement strand
AACGCTACGACTTGTGGAAAGTAAGCTACAATACTAAGGGTATAGCAAAGAACGAATAGCGCATTTAACTTTATTTATCCCCCCCGCAGGCCGCTGTTTTTGACAAAGCAGCGGCTTGTGTTATTTTTGCCAAAACAATGTTGCGTGGATAAACAAACCATAATGATAATAATACTGTCCGCCGCGGCGGCGTACGGTATTGTTTATTCAATTATTGTAATTACAAAAAAAGACAAATCCGGCAGGAAGAAAACGCCTTCAAACGTAACGGAAAGCATGCAGATGCAACTGCAGGCTTACGAGCGTTTAACATTGCTGGTAGAAAGAATTGCCCTGCCCAATGTTATAAGCCGTGTTGGCAAACAGAATATGACCGCGCGTGAAATGCAGCACCTGCTTACGCAAAGCATAAGGGAGGAGTTTGATTATAACATTACACAGCAGGTTTACGTTAGCGCCGATGCATGGACTGCCGTTAAAAACCTTAAGGAGCAGAATATGCTTATTGTAAACCAGCTTGCCAATACCCTGCCGCCCAACGCAACGGGGCTTGATTTAAACAAGCTGTTATTACAATTTTTGATGAATGACAAAAAAGGGAACCTGCACGAACTGGTAAGCGAAGTGCTGAGCTATGAGGCTAAAAAAGTATTAAACCCCGACAGATAATTTCAAAGAACGACTTGCATGCCACCCAAACAGTTTTTTACAGACAGCGGTATAGAGATACAACAAGTGTACACGCCTGCGTCAGTACAGCCGCAGCAGGGCGGTGAAATGCCCGGCGAATTTCCCTATACGCGTGGCATACAGCCAGATATGTACCGCGGCAAGCTATGGACTATGCGCCAGTATGCCGGTTTTTCCACTGCGGAAGAAAGCAACCGGCGTTACCATTACCTGCTGTCGCAGGGCGTAATGGGCTTAAGCGTTGCCTTTGACCTGCCTACACAGGTTGGTTACAACAGCGACCACCCGCTGGCAGAGGGAGAAGTGGGCAAAACAGGAGTAGCTATTGACAGCCTGGAGGATATGGAACGGCTGTTTGCAGGTATTAACCTGCAGGATGTATCAACCTCCATGACCATTAATGCCACTGCCTTTATTTTACTCGCCCTGTACGTAGCCCTGGCAAAAAAGCAGGGGGCTGACCTGTCAAAACTCTCCGGCACCATACAAAATGATATATTAAAAGAGTACGCAGCAAGGGGCACGTACATATACCCTCCCAAATACAGCATGCGCCTTATTACCGATATTTTTGAATGGTGCGCTGCCAGCCTGCCAAAGTGGAACACCATATCTATAAGCGGTTACCACATTCGTGAGGCAGGAAGTACTGCCGTGCAGGAGGTAGCATTTACCCTTAGCAATGGTAAGGCTTATGTAAAGGCAGCGCTGCAAAAAGGCCTTGATATTAACGTGTTTGGCAAACGCCTGTCCTTTTTCTTCAACGCCCATAATAACCTGTTTGAAGAAGTGGCTAAGTTCCGCGCCGCGCGCCGTATGTGGGCCCGCATGATGAAAGAGCTGGGTGCTACTGATGAAAAGGCTATGATGCTGCGCTTTCATACTCAAACCGGGGGAAGCACACTTACCGCGCAGCAACCAATGAATAACATAGCCCGCGTAACCATTCAAACGCTGGCTGCTGTTTTAGGCGGCACCCAAAGCCTGCACACCAATGGCTATGATGAAGCCCTTAGCCTGCCTACGGAAGAGGCCGCCCGCATTGCCCTTCGTACGCAGCAGGTGGTGGCATTTGAAAGCGGGGTTGCTGACACTGTTGACCCCCTTGGCGGCAGCTACTTTATAGAAGCGCTTACCAATGAGATGGAACAACATGCGCTTGACCTGGTGGCCCAAATTGACGCCATGGGCGGCAGTGTTAGCGCTATTGAGCAAGGCTTTATGCAAAATGAAATTGCCCGTAGCGCTTATGAGTACCAGCAGCATGTTGAAGCCGGCGAAAAGGTAATAGTGGGAGTTAATAAATTCGTGGCATACGAGGCCGGTAACACCCCAATCTTCAGGGTAGATGACAGCATCCGCACAATACAAACTGAAAGACTGGTTGATTTAAAGGCTCGCCGTAATAATGCCGCCGTAACTGCCTGCCTTGCCGCCATTACTACTGCCGCCCGTAACGGGAATAATATAATGCCGGTGGTGATTGAAGCGGTTGAGCATTACTGCACCCTCGGTGAAATAGCCGATACTTTACGGAAGGAGTGGGGCGAGTTTTAGCGAATGACCGGGGCAGGTTAAAAGGTTGCAACTACCCAAACTGTAAGTCGTCCCAATCTTTTATCTTCTTTATTCCGCCGGTCTGTAAACCTTTCAAAATTACTGTTATACCACTCCCTTTGCACTCAAATACCTTTCTGCATCCAATGCAGCCATACAACCGCTGCCCGCGGCAGTAACGGCCTGGCGGTAAATTTTATCCTGTACGTCGCCTGCTGCAAATACTCCTTCAATGTTGGTTTTGCTGCTGCCGGGTATGGTTTGTATATAACCTGCATCATCCATGTTAATCCAGCCTTTAAAAATATCGCTGTTGGGCTGGTGGCCAATGGCAACAAAAAATGCGCTTACAGGCACTTCCTGTTCTGCGCCGGTTTCATTGTTTTTAATGCGTATGGCATGTACTTTATGTTCGCCCATTACTTCCAGCGTCTCGCTGTTCCAGTATATTTTAATATTGGCGGCATTCTTAACTCTTTCCTGCATTACCTTACTGGCTTTCATGCCATGCTCACCCTTGCGTACCACCATGTGCACCGTGGTGGCCAGTTTGCTAAGGTATAAGGCTTCCTCACAGGCGGTATCGCCGGCGCCTACAATTGCTACTTCCTTACCACGAAAGAAAAACCCGTCGCACACGGCACAGGCGCTTACACCGTAGCCGTTAAGACGTTGTTCGCTTTCAAGCCCCAGCCATTTGGCAGAAGCGCCGGTGGAAATTATCACCGCATCAGCCTCAATCCATTTTTCCTCGTCAATTTGCACCCTGTGCAAAGGGCCGGTAAAATCTACTTTTGTAGCTATGCCATAGCGAATATCGGCTCCCATACGCGCGGCCTGTTTTTCAAAATGCACCATCATGTCTGGCCCCTGTATGCCTTCGGGGTAACCGGGGTAGTTTTCCACCTCGGTAGTAATGGTTAACTGGCCACCGGGCTGTATGCCCTGGTACAAAACGGGTTTCATATTAGCCCTTGCCGCGTAAATAGCTGCTGTATAACCTGCCGGCCCTGACCCTATAATCAAACAGTGTACATGTTCTGTTGTTGTGTCCATTGCTTTTGTTCTTTTTTATATATAAGTATAGACGTATAATGACGGCAAAAGTATTAAACCCTTGCATCTGCCGGCAAGGGTTATACACATGCCGGTTTAATTGGGGATAATAATTGTTTTATACTCCGCTGCGTAGCCCGAAAAAGCCCCCAGCGCCCCGTTGCTTATATTGCCCTGTACTACCACCGGAGACGAAAACGGGTTATTGGTACTTTGGTAGGCAAACTCCCATGTGCGCCAAAAATCGTACGTAGCCTTGTCAATATTGCAAAATTTTACCGTAACGGTATCGCCGCGGTGCGCAAAGCCAATATCATCGTTATTATCAGTAATAATGCCTTTGTCATGCCCCATATCAAATTGCAGGCTGTATGTACTGCCATCAGTAAACTCGTCGTCAAATGCTGAGTTGGCTGCGGTAAGAAAAGGCCCGCTGTTTACCCGGGTAAAATAGCGTATATAGTTGCCATAGCCCTTGGGGTCGGTAAACAGGCCGAACATTACGCAGCGCGTCGTGTCAGGATTATCAGGCGCAGGTTTCCACCATAGGCTGTCAAGCGTTTTGGCAAGGGCTGGTATGGTAGTGGTGGCTGAATAAGTGTCGCCGCCCTCGGTAGTAATGTCCAGGTGATACTTTGTGTTAAATGCGCCTTTTATATTGCCCGGCAGGCCCGGGTTTGAGGTGTACAGGTATATTTTAAAGCCCGCGGAATCAGTCTCAGAAAATTCCTCAAGTTGCGTGGTGGTGCTGCCATCGCTCACGGTTATTTTGGCATTGTGTACAAAAGTTTGCTCCAGTTGCTGCGGCGATATGGAACTGAAATAATCAAGCGACGTGCTTAATACCACTACCGGCGCCTTGCCATTTTCAATCTGTGCGTCTACCACAAGCACAGGTGCCTGCTTGTTGAGGTTAAGATTGATATTCTTCTCACAGCCTGTTGCTGTAATTGCGGCGCATAAACACACCATCCAGCGTTTCATGTTACAAAATTAAACCATTAATAATTAATTCGTTACCGCCTGTATAATCCTTCCCAAAACCGAAAACGCATGGAAAAAGAAGGATTACGGGAGGAAAAAGAGGGAAAAAGACTGGAAAAGTATATTGTCTCGTCCTGAAATAGCTATGCAGGTGGTCTTGTACGGGTTTTAGTTTACAGTTTGGCTTCGCGTGTAACAAGTTTTACAATATTATATGGTAAACTCCCTGCCCATTATTTTATAACCATCCTGCCCTGAAACTTTTTTTCTGTGCCTCTTTTCCCTGTATA
>DASZUX010000486.1:0-5389 GCA_035547455.1 Chitinophagaceae bacterium | reverse complement strand
ATGTTACGAATGTTATGTTTACCATGTTCCTGCGCAATACCATCAATAAACTCATCGCCAAACAAAATGGCAAGGCATACCAGGTTGGCAAGGTGGCTACTGTTTTTAAACACCTGCCATGCACTTTGCTTAAACAGCAGCGTATCGTACGCAAAGCTGCCCTTTTCAATATTATTGCGCACCTGCAGCAGCTCCTTAAACTGCAGTATGTAGTTAAGCCTTTTGTTTTTGCGGATGTGTTTGCGCATAAATAACCCCGCAGGAAAAGCAAACAACATGCGGCGCGTAAACTGCAGGAAATTGAGCGTTTCAGCCCGCAGGGAGCTGCTGAACCGGTTGTTATACCGCAGGTTTTCCTGTAGCAGCGACGTTATAAAGCGGTAATCATCCCCGTAATATTCACCAGGTAAATGAGCGCTGTTTATTTGTACGGTTTGTATAATAAAGGCAATTTAATATTTAAAGCTAATAAACACCAGCAGGTTGTACATACCCTTAAGACGGTATATTTAAACCAAGGTTACAATACACCCTGCAAAAAATTTTTTTGCACATACGCGGACACCCCCGCCTTTTTTATATATATAAGCGGGAAACCAGTATGCAGGGAAAATGAAAAGTACGAGGCATAAGATGACAGGCGTTGCGGTTTTGCTTTTTCTTTATTACCTTTTCCCTCTGCCTGGTTAGAGACGGCACAGCTTTTTCCAGTCTTTTTCCTTCTTTTTCCCTCCGTTTTCCCGCTTTAGCATGCACTCAAACAAAAATTAATAATTGATTATGAAACGATTACACTTTTTACCGGCGCAAAAAACGGGGCTTGAAACAAGCCGCAGGTTTGGTAACAAGGTAATCTTTCAATATTTTCACCACCTGTTAATGAATGCTATGAAAAAAATTGCCGTTGTTGTTTTTTTGCTTGTTACAGCTTTTAGTGTTTATGCACAAAATGTCCCCTCTCCCGAACAATTTTTAGGGTATAAAGCAGGCACGCATTTTACCCCACACTGGAAACTGCTGGCTTATTTTAAAGCTGTGGCCGATGCAGCCCCCAATATGGTGAAGATTGAAAAGTATGGCGAGACATACGAAGGGCGCGACCTTGAAGTGGCGTACATAGCCCAACCCGATAACCTGCAGCGGCTGGATGCCATACGCCTTAATAACCTGCGTATGGCAGGGCTTACACGCGATAAAATGGCACCTGTTACTGACGGCGCCCCCGCTATTGTATGGCTAAGCTATAATGTACACGGTAACGAACCTGCCAGCAGCGAGGCAGCGATGCTTACCCTTTTTGCCCTGGTTGACCCCGCGAATACCACTACTAAAGAGTACCTGAAAAATACCGTAATAGTAATTGACCCCTGTATAAACCCTGACGGGCGAGACAGGTACGTAAACTGGTATAATACCACTGTTGGCGCAACCTATAACCCGGATATACAGGCAAGGGAGCATGCCGAGCCATGGCCACAGGGCAGGACTAACCACTATAATTTTGATCTTAACCGTGACTGGGCCTGGCAAACACAAAAGGAATCACAACAGCGGCTGAAACTGTACAACCAGTGGCTGCCCGAGGTGCATGTTGATTTTCATGAACAGGGGTATAATGCACCCTATTATTTTGCCCCGGCGGCTGCGCCATACCACGAAGTAATTACCCAGTGGCAGAAGGATTTTCAGGTGATGATAGGCAAAAACAACGCAAAATATTTTGATAATAACGGCTGGCTGTTTTTTACAAAGGAAGAGTTTGACTTGTTTTACCCATCCTACGGGGATACCTACCCTATTTACAGCGGCAGCATAGGTATGACATTTGAACAGGGCGGTATTGGCGCAGGCTTAGGGGTACAAACAAGGGATGGTGATACCTTAACGCTGGTTGAAAGGGCGCTGCACCACTATACTACCAGTATATCAACCATTGAAACGGCATCGAAAAATGCCGGGAAGCTTGTTACGGAGTTTAAAAAGTTTTTTGATGATAACCGCAGCGGGGCCGGGTTTGACTATAAAACATACGTGCTTACCGCCAATGACCCTAACAAACTGGCTGCCGTAGCAGACCTGCTGCAAAAAAACAGCATTGAGTACGGCACGGCCACTGCCAAAACTTTCAGGGGTATTAACTATGCCTCCGGTAAAGATGAGGCGTACAGCGACGAAGGATACCAGCTTGCTGTTACTACCAACCAGCCCAAGGGCAAATTGGTTAAAGTACTGTTTGAACCCAAAAGCTATTTAAGCGATTCAAACACATACGACATTACCGCCTGGAGCCTGCCATACGTTTATGGCGTAAATGCCTGGGAGGTGAAGGAAAAACTTGACATAGGGCCATATAACCAGGCACCTGCCGTAACAACGGTGCAGTCGCCGTACGGTTTACTTATTCCATACACATCGTTAAACGACGCGCAATTACTGGGGTACCTTTTACAAAAGAAGGTAAAGGTGCGCTACTCGTTAAAGCCGTTTACTTACAACGGTAAAAACTATGACAGGGGTACGCTGATTATTTTAAAAGGCCATAACGGGGATGACTGGAATGCAGTTACCAACGAAGCCTGTAAAATGTTTAATGTACAGGCCGATGAAGTAACCAGCGGGTTTATGGAGAAAGGAGCGGATTTCGGCTCATCTGATGTGCGGTTTATTCATGCTCCAAGGGTGGCCCTGCTAACAGGCAACCATGTATCGTCATCCTCCGCAGGAGAGGTATGGAATTTTTTTGACCAAACGCTGCGCTACCCTGTTACACTCCTGAACGCAGAAAATGCAGGATACTATAACTTAAGCAACTACGACGTACTGATACTGCCGGATGGCAATTACTCAGCCTTCGATAGTAAAAATGGCGCTGAAAAGCTGCAGGAATTTGTAAGAGGCGGCGGCAAGATAATTACCATGGAAAGTGGGGTGAATGTATTGACACAGGGCGACTGGGGGTTAAAAGAGAAGGAAACTGACGATAATAATGACAGCAAAAGCAAAGGCGACAGCGATTACAGTGCCCTGAAGAAATACGGCGACCAGGAGAAAGAATACCTTACCAGCACTGTACCAGGCGCCATATATAAAGTTGACCTTGACAACACCCACCCGTTAGCATTTGGATACCCAAATACCTACTATACGCTGAAACAGGATAACAAAATTTACCAGTTTTTAAAAGACGGCTGGAATGTAGGGGTTATAAAACAGGCAGCTTATACCTCCGGGTTTGTGGGCAGCAAGGTAAAACCTTCGTTAAAGAACGGGCTGATTATTGGTGCACTGGAGTATGGCAGGGGTAATGCAGTATTTTTTGCTGACGATGTACTGTTCAGGATGTTTTGGCAAAATGGCAAGCTGCTATTTGCCAACGCGGTATTTTTAGTAGGGCAATAACTAATAGCCAAGCCGTGCAATTCTGCCACCGGCGCCCGCCAGGTAAACTGCGCTTCCATGCTTTGCTTTCTGGCAAACATGAAAACCGGCGCTTGACACAAGCTGCCAGTTTTTACCACGGTCTTTGCTTATATCCACCCCGCTGGTACCACAGGTAACAAGGCGCTTTTTAGAAAGAAATATAACGCAACTGCGGTAGCCGTGCGGCGGTGTTTTTGGGCGTTCAAACGTTAGCAAACGCCCGGTAAGTGAAAACAACACACAGTTGTCGTGGCTTATGGTATCGTGGGCAAAATCGCCGCCCACTACAACAGCACGGCTGCGGTACACGTCTATTGAATTAGCCCCCTGCGATGCACTGCCCTGCAACAGCGGCAAATCAGTAAGACCGTTATCGGTAATTACCCGGCTACGTGTACCACCGCTTACCATCAGCAGGCCATTGGTACTCATGGAGGAAGATGTTACAATTTTAAGATTGGTTCCGCTGGAGGCAAAAAAGGCTTCTCCCTGCTGTAGCGCAATACCATCTTTATGCGGGTTGGTTTTGTGCCAGGTAAACCCGCCATCTTTGGTATAGGCCACAAAAGCATAGCCATTCAGCGGGTCCCCTACCACAATACCTTTGTCACCCTTAAAAGTCATAGCGTCGAGAAACATACCCCTGGCTGTATCAATAAAAACAGGCAACCAGCTTGCACCACCGTCGGTAGTGCGCAGTATTATGCCGGGTTCATCCACGCCCATAATAACGGCTGTTTTATCGTCAAAAGCCTCGATGTCACGAAAATCGCGCTTTTCGTAGCCCTGTACGGTAAGCCATTCAAAATGTTTGCCGCCGTCAATACTGCGTACCACGGTACCATTACTGCCGCTGGCCCATATAACGTCATCGTTAACCACGCTAAGCCCGCGCAGGCTAACTTTATGACCGCTGTCAAGTATGGTAAGGGAAGCGGGTTGGGCAGCAGCAATTAATACGGGTAATACAAAAAGGAGGGTTATAAGTGTTTTTAAGGATATCATACAGCAGCATGTTTACCGGTAAATGTATGCAAAAGAAACAATATGCTTTTCCTGTCAGCCTTTTAAAAAGCCGGTTTTAATTTTCAGTTGTTCAATAACGTTGTAAATAATCGGGCAACGGCCATAGTGCATAAATGTAGCGAAGAGACGCTGTGTAAAGCCGGCGTTGTGCAAACCGGGAAAATTGCGGCACTCAGCAAAGCGGTGTTCATATACACCGCATACGGTGCCCCTTAAAAAGTGGCAGGGTATGGTGTTGAGAATCATATCGCCCTGCAGGCTGGTTTCAACATAAGCATCTTTAAAAGCAGGCTCGGTCATTCCAAGATAGGCAGAAATGTCTTTTACCTCCGGCCCTGTAATATTCACCATCAGCGATTTACAGCAGTTGCCGCATTGCGTACAGTTTATCTGCGGGGCTATTTCATCATTCAGTGCGTATACAAGGTTGTCAATTTCAGCAGCATCGCTGTGCTGCAGCAGTTCTTTGAAGGAATAGTTTTCTTCCTCTTTATCAAGTTCGGCCTGTGCCAGTATTGCAAGATTGGTTTCCGGTATCAAGTGGTGCGCAAGGTAAGCGGTTTTAAATTATCAGTAACAATTAAAAGTAAACGCGGCGGGTAAAAAATAACTCAGGGGTCAATCACCAGCAGCACCTTGTCGTCCATATAAGGGCCGCCGGGGTGGCGTGCAGTATAATCAAGGTTTATCCAGTACTCGCCATTGCTTTCATGGTAATACAGGCCGCCTATGCGCTCATTGTTAAACAGTTGTATAATAGCCTGCTGCATAATGTCAAATTTATTCCTGTCACCAACGTACATCTCGGGGTACATGTGTCCCTGCACTATTACCAGCCTGCACTTTGCACCAATGCTCATCATACAACTGGCCATTAATATGCTGTGGTCGTCGCAATCGCCGCCAAGACCGTTTAGTATGGTTTCGCGGGGGGTGGCATAGT
>DASZUX010000485.1:0-3863 GCA_035547455.1 Chitinophagaceae bacterium | reverse complement strand
CTATGATACTGCCAACAGAAGACCCGGAAATTGAAGAAAGGGAGGGCATCGTAAATTTTATTGATAAAGATCACCCGGATACGTTCCTGCAAAAAACCATTTACGATTCTCTTGCCACGTCAGCGTTGCGTGGCATAGATGTAAATGCCAACATAGAAACCGATAGTTCTGCAAAGCTTACACTGGTAATTGATGAAAACACCGGTGACGCACTTACCATGCAGGGCGTTGCCAACCTGAATGGTGGCATTGACAAAAGCGGCAAGATAAGTTTAACAGGCAGCTACCAGCTTACTAACGGGTCGTACCAGGTATCGCTGAGCGTACTAAAGAGAAAATTCCAGATTCAACCTGGCAGCACCATTACATGGACAGGCGACCCTACTACTGCACAAGTTGATATAACAGCAGTGTATGCAGCAAATACTGCTCCTATTGATTTGGTGGAACAGCAATTGGGTGGTTCCCAACAAGACCTTACCCGTTTTAAGCAAACGCTGCCATTCCAGGTGTTGCTGCAACTGGAGGGCGACCTGCTTAAGCCGGTTATAACATTTGATATAAAGCTACCGCAGGACCTCGCAGCCATTTACCCTGAAGTTGATTTACAGTTGCAGCAAATACGGCAAGACCCATCAGAACTTAATAAACAGGTTTTTGCATTGTTGCTGTTAAACCGCTTTGTACAGCAGGACCCCTTTGCGAGCAGCGGCGGTAGTACAACCGCCAGCCAGTTGGCAGTGCAAAGCGCCGGCCGTATTTTGGGGGAACAACTCAACAATCTTGCTGCCAGCCTTATAAAAGGTGTTGATATAAATTTTGATGTTAATTCCGAGCAGGATTATTCTACCGGCGTTCAGCAAACGCGCACTGATGTTAATGTATCGGTAAGTAAAAAATTATTAAATGACAGGCTCGTGGTTAATGTTGGCGGCAATGTTGGCTTACAGGGGCCAGCTAATAATGTTACAGCGGTGCAAAACTCATCTGTATCAGGTAATTTTTCTGTTGATTATAAATTAAGCCGCGATGGTCGCTACAGGTTACGTGCCTACAGGCAAAACGATTACCAGGAAATAATTGAAGGGCAGGTGATGGAAACTGGCGTAAGCTTTATTCTAACCATGGATTATGATAAGTTTAAAGAATTATTTCAAAAAAGAAAACGTGGCAGAAGAAGGCAGCAAATTCCGGCTGGAAGCAGTAACCAGTTAAACGGCAAAGACTTTAAACCGCAACCGGCAAACAACCAGCATCCAACTGCACCGGGCCAAGAGGAAGACAGTAACGACAATCAATAACCATGCTTAATTAATGAAATTTGTTTATTACATATTATTTTTGGCAACAGCTTTTGCAGCACTTAATTCCTGCAGCAACATAAAACATCTTGCCCGTGGAGAAAACCTGTACATGGGCGCTGAAATAAAAATAAATTCGTCGGCTAAAATATCCGCCAGGAGAAAAAAGGACTTAAAGGATGAACTTTCTGCGCTGGCAAGGCCCAAGCCTAACGCAAAAATTTTGGGAATACGCTTCAAGCTGACAGTCTACAACATGATTGACACTCCCCAAAAAAACAAAGGCCTTAAATACTGGTTGAAGAACAAGGTAGGAGAGCCACCTGTAATAGCCTCTATGAACCAGTTACAGAAAAATGCAGGAATATTTCAGAACCGTCTTGAAAACCGGGGTTATTTTCACGATACAGTAACACTTGACACTGTAGTAAAAAAAAGAAAATTAAAGGCTGTTTACACGGCTTATATAGGCAATGCTTATAAAATACGCAATGTAACCTTTCCCCAAGGAGATGATACTTTAAGCGTCTCCATCCGGAAGTTTTCAAAACATAGTTTTTTAAGACCCGGAAGAATTTATAATCTTGATGTAATTAAAAATGAATTTTCGCGCATTGATGCGATACTAAAGCAACATGGATTCTTTTATTTTAATACAGATTATCTTGTAATTGATGTTGACTCTACAGTAGGCAATCACCAGGTTGATATGCACATGCGCGTAAAATCCAAAACACCTGTTGATGCATCTAAATCTTACAGGATTAACGACATAGTGGTATATGCTGACTACCGCGTTAATAGTAAACGCTCAGACACATCGCTGCATAAGGCCGATACCACAAATGAAAGCGGTTATAAAATAATTGACCCGGCAAAAAAATTTAATCCCAAGTTATTTGACCGGGTGCTAATTTTTAAAAAAGATTCCACTTATAACCGCACAGCACATAATCTTTCCCTTAACCGCCTTGTTACGCTGGGAGTTTTTCGTTTTGTTAAGGCAAGGTTTGAAAAAACCGATAGTACCCAGGGAGACTATCTAAACGCTTATTATTACCTTACACCCGCGAAAAAGAAATCAATACGATTTACTGCAACTGTACTGTCAAAATCAAATAACGCCGCAGGTACGCAACTTTCAGTAAACTGGTTAAACCGCAATTTATTAAAGGGTGCGGAGCAGTTAACCATAAGCCCTTATGTTGGGTTGGAACAACAAATCTCTTCGCAGCAAAATGCCGGAACAAGAAGGCTGGGTATAGATGCTGCTCTTACCATACCGCGCATTATTCCATTTAATTTTAAAACAAGCAGCGGTTATGTACCCAAAACAAAAATTCAGTTAGGATATGAATTATTTAAAAGCGACACTCTTTATACACTTAATTCTTTTACGTTCAGTTATGGATACACATGGAAACAGTCAATTGAAAAAGAAAATACACTTAATATTTCTAATATCAGTTATGTTCGTCCAACTAATATACAACCAGCGTTCCAGGCTGAGATTGATACTATTGCAACACTATACCGCAGTATTGAGCCACAGTTAATAATAAGCTCAAGCTATAATTTTAACCTTAATACCGAGGTGGGCCGAAGCAACCGCAAAAACAACTTCTACCTTAATATTAATGCAGAGGCAGCAGGGAATGTATGGGGCTGGTTAACCCATGCCAATGTAGCAGGGGGAAAACAAGTTAATATATTCAATGTGCCTTTTTCACAATTTTTAAGGCTGGAGGCAGATTTCAGGCATTACTTTAAATTATCCCGTTCAACAACCATCGCATCGCGGCTTTGGGGCGGTATCGGGTACACTTATGGCAACAGTCAATTTATGCCATTTGCCAAGGCCTTTTTTGCCGGCGGCACTAACGACATAAGGGCATTTAGATCAAGATCATTAGGGCCGGGTTCATATTTCAGGCCAGATTCAACTACCAATTTTTTTCTTCCCGAACAACCTGGTGATATAAAAATGGAGGCAAGCCTGGAATTAAGGCAAAAGCTTTTTTCAATTGTAAGAGGTGCATTATTTATTGATGCAGGCAATATTTGGACATTAAGAAAGGACAGCGCAAGGCCTGGTGCTCAAATTACAGGCAGTTTTTTAAACCAGGTGGCCATAGGAGCAGGCTTTGGGCTTAGATTTGACCTGAATATACTGGTATTGCGGTTTGACGTGGCTTATCCCATCCGCAAACCCTACGCCAATTACCTTTCCTCCAATAAGCCGGTATATAACCTGGCTATCGGTTATCCTTTTTAGGACGACACATTTTGTGCCCACAGGCGTACACAAGGTGTATCACAAGCGTACACCTTATTATATCACAAATATGTAACTTATTGAAAATAATACAATTGCTAAACCGGCACTGGTTTAGTGATAACGTTAAAGCACAAACCAAGCTACTTATGTTACGCAATTATTTTAAAACCGCCTGGCGCAACCTTGTTAAAAACAAATTGAATGCTCTAATAAATATTATAGGCTTGTCCGTAGCATTTACTTGCTGTATTTTACTTTCTCTTACAGTAAATGAAGAGTTCTCT
>DASZUX010000484.1:0-16666 GCA_035547455.1 Chitinophagaceae bacterium | reverse complement strand
AGCAACAGGCATTGTACTTGGCGGGCCTGTGCAATACAGCAACACATTTAATAGTTTTACCTTTTCACTCTCATTTAACCAACTGGCAAGCTACAACAACCACGTTCATTACAAGGGGTTAAATAATTTGAGTTCTTACTCTGAGCAATTCCTGGAAGAGCTTGCCCGCGATCATGCAAGCCCCAATGCAGCTTTAAGTAACTATATATTTGGATCATCACTGGCATATTATACCTACTTAATTGACACAAGTACCAGCAATGGCAACCTAACCTACTTTAGCCTGCCCAACCCGGAAACAGGTTTAAACCAGGAGTATGACGAAGTTACCAGCGGCAGCTACAACGAAGTATCACTCACTTTTGCGGGCGGGATGAATGACAAACTATTTTTAGGCTTTAGCCTTAATGTGCCTATAGTAAATTACCGCAGGGATATTACCTTAACAGAAACCGATGCTACCGGTAACCCTAACAACAATTTTGCCTATTCAACATTTATACAAAGCTACCGCAGCAACGGTGTAGGTATTAACCTTAAACTTGGATTGATTTATAAACCGCAGGATAACTTCAGGCTCGGACTGGCTATACATTCGCCTTCGTTTATATGGTTTAAAGATAAAATAAGGGCCGCAATGACTACCAGCACGGAAAACTATTTGAACAACTCAGATTATCCCAATGGCACCATCAGCGCCAGCAGCGACGATTTTAACAGCGGTAACCCGGGCGAAGCAAGCTACCAGTTACAAACACCTGTTAAAGTAGTTGCAAGCGCCACTTACCTCTTTAACCCGGTACCAGACCCTAAAAAACAAAGAGGGTTTGTTACTGCTGATGTGGAATATACCGGTTACGGAAGTTCAAAATTCTCCCCCTACAGTTCCGCTGATGGTACCAGTGATTACTATACTACGCTAAACAGCGCTACATCTGACTACCTGAAAGGAAATGTTGCAGTACGTGTTGGCGGGGAGTTAAAACTTGATCCGCTCGCCTTCAGGCTGGGAGCAGGATATTACGGCAGCCCTTACCGCGATACGCAATTAAAGGCTAACCGCCTTTTACTGGCAGGCGGCCTTGGTTACCGTAACCATGGTATTATAATTGACCTTGCTTACGTTGAAACGCTGAGCAAGGACGTTAGCTTTCCCTACCGGTTAAATGATAAGCCTAATACCTATGCTTCGTTAAACAATAACCGCGGTAACGTAGTGCTTACAATAGGTTTTAAAATATAACTACCGCACTTAAGGTAATACAAATTGTTTTACAAGGTATGCCGGGTAAAAATTAATGACAGGCATTACCGTACCGGGATTGAATATTCCAAAAAAAGTACTGCCGCTGCCGCTCATACCTGCATATACTGCACCGGCATTATACAACTGCGCTTTAAGTGTTTGCAATTGCGGGTATGCTTTTAATACAGGCAATTCAAAATCATTAACCAGTTCATTTTTCCAGGTATCAACCGGTTGCTTAATAACCTGCTTTAAAGATGTAACAGGCGTAGCAGGTGTTATTTGCGAAAACGCCCAGCCCGTTGGCACATGAATGCCGGGGTTAACCAGTAGAATTATAAAACCCGTTAGCGGCAGTATTAAAGGTGAAAGTATTTCGCCACGCCCCTCTGCAAAACAGGGCCTATTAACTATAAAAAAAGGGCAATCGCTGCCTAATTGCAGGCTGTATTTTATTAACCCATCCGTGGTTATTCCCAGCCTGAATTTTTGGTTGAGCAAAAGCAATGTAAAGGCAGCGTCTGCACTGCCACCGCCTAGCCCCGCACCCATAGGTATAGCTTTATGCAGGTGCATTTTTACTGGGGGCAACAGAGGAAAGTCTCTTTTCAAAAGCTGGTAAGCCTTAACGCACAGGTTATCGGGTATATTGCCGCTTACAGGCAACCCGGTGGAGGTAAACTCAATATTGGCTGCAGCGCCCGGAGCAGCAATAACCTCAAGCGCATCTTGCCAGGGCACCGGCAAAAAAACAGTTTCAAGGTTATGGTAACCATCATCCCGTTTACCGGTAATGTGCAGCCCAAGATTTATTTTACAGTTGGGGAATACAAGCATTGCATTGCAGTTACAAACCGGTTATTGCCCGGCATTATCCGTAGCCTGCCGTAGTGTTATTTGGACCTACGGTTCATTTCATCACGTATAGCAATTGCCCGAATATAGTCTTCCTGCTCCAGTACCTCGTTAAGCAGTGTTTGCAGTTCTTCCATATTCATGTGCGAAATTTCATCTTTTGTTGCTACAGGCGGTTCACCTACGGTAATATCTGCCTTTTTCTTTTTATTGCTGTCTTCCATCATTATACCGGCGCTTTCAAGAATATGCTCATACGTATATATAGGGCAGCTAAACCTTACCGCCAATGCCAGCGCATCGCTTGTACGGCTGTCAATCTCCACTGTATCGTGTTCGCTTATACAAACCAGCTTTGAGTAAAAAATGCCTTCCTGTAAATCGTTAATCACAATTTCCATCAGGTCAACATTAAAAGCATTCATAAAATTTTTCATCAGGTCGTGGGTCAGGGGCCTGCTCGGCTGCATACGCTCAAGCGCTACCGCAATGGCTTGCGCTTCAAAACCGCCTATTACTATAGGCAGCCTGCGTAAACCATTTACCTCGCCCAATACAACCGCGTAGGAATGCGTTTGGGTGATACTATGCGATAATGCGATTATTTCCAGTTCTATCTTCTTCATGTACCTTATTACTTCAGTTATTCAACAAAAATAAACAATTCGCGGTAAAAAAAACGGCTGCCGTCCTTAATCCGTTTACATGGATTTTTTTGCAATATATTCCATCCACCCAATAAAATTTTACTATTCTTTATAAAGCCTTTATTTTGCCGCAATTGGTAAAGCCTATGAATATATTTATCACCGGTGCTACGGGTTATATTGGCAATGCACTTGCCAAAACACTGGCCAGCGAGGGCCATATTGTGCATACCCTTTGCCGCGATGCAGGCAAAAAAAAATTACTGGAACACAGCAATATAAAAATATTCGACGGGGACATACTGGATGCCAGCGCCGTTGAGCGTGCAATGCAAGGCTGTGTACAGGCATACCACCTTGCAGCTTATGCCAGGGTTTGGGCTAAAAACCCGGCCACATATTACACTGTAAATGTTGAAGGCACAAAGGTTATATTAGATAGTGCGCGAAAACTGCGTGTAGAAAAAATAGTTTTTACATCCACCGCGGGTGTGCTTGGCCCTTCGGGCGCACAACCTGTAAAAGAAGATGATGCAAGAATTGGCGATGTGATGAATGAATATGAAGACAGTAAAAAAAAAGCTGAAGCATTATGCAAGGATTACTGCCAGCGCTACAACATGCACATTGTAATTGTTAACCCGCCACGCATTTACGGGCCCGGCATTGAAACAGAAAGTAACGCAGTTACAAAGCTTGCGAAACTGTATATGCGGGGTAAATGGCGCATAATGCCAGGCGACGGCACTAAAACAGGCAGCTATGTGTATATTGATGATGTTGTTAACGGGCATATACTGGCTATGCAAAAAGGCAGAAGTAAAGAAAGATATATTTTATCTGGTGTAAATGCCGCTTACAACGAATTTTTTACTATTTTGAGCGACGTAACAGGCAAACAACTGCGATTAATTAACTTGCCTGTTTGGGCGATGATGCTTGCCGGGCGATTTATGATGCTCCGCACAAAACTTACAGGTAAACCACCCTTACTTACCCCTAAATGGATTAAGAAATATTTGTACGATTGGTCTCTGTCGTGCGAAAAAGCACAAACAGAGCTTGGTTACACTTATATGCCGCTGCGCGAAGGGCTGGAAAAAACAATTTGCTGGCTTAAGAAGCAGGAGATGTAACAAAAACACGGTTTAGCAGTTATATAATTACTTATACTTTAAGCTATTATATACTGCAGCAAAACAGTTGAAGCCTATGTACACACTTATAACGGGGTCAAGTTCAGGTATCGGCAAAGCATTGGCGCTTGAATGCGCAGCAAAAGGCATGAACCTTTTACTGGTGGCCTTGCCGGGTGACGAATTAGACCAGCTTGCATGTTTAATACACAAACAGTACAATGTTAAGTGCCATACATTTGGCGTTGACCTTGCACAGCACTGCGCCAGCAGCAAAGTGTATGACTGGGTTATGCAAAAAGGTTATAAAGTAAACATACTCATTAACAATGTTGGCTTAGGCAGTAAAGGGCCTTTTGAGGATTCAAGTACAGATTTTTATTACACCCAGATATACCTGAACATAGTGGCCGTATGCATGCTTACAAGATTATTTATTGATGAGCTTAAAAAAAATGCACCATCGCATATTATGAACACTGGCAGCATGGGAGGTTTTTTCCTGCTACCGCATAAGGCAGTCTATTCAGCCTCGAAAGCATTTGTTTATTCTTTCAGCCGCTCATTAAGAATGGAACTAAAATCATCCCGCATTACAGTATCTGTATTGTGCCCCGGCGGCACTGACAGCAACCATAAAACAAGAGCTATTAACAAAGACCTTAAAGGCATAGCCAGGGCTTCTATTTTGCAACCTTCCCAGGTAGCGGCAGAAGCTATACCCAAAATGCTTAAAGGGCAGGCAAGAATTATACCCGGGTTAATAAATAAAATATACTTTCACGTAAGCTGGATTGTGCCGGCATTTGTAAAAAACTACCTTGTATTACGTGCATTTAAGCATGTTAACAGCCATAAATATTAGCACTAATATAAAAACTTACCTGCCTGTATTATGTTATTGTTTTGCTCTTTCGTACTGTACCGGCCAGGCAATATTATCACCAAGTTCTTTTGCCGCATGCAACGGAAAATAGGGATCGCGCAACATCTGCCTTGCCAGCAATATCATATCTGCCTGCCCGTTCAATAAAATATCTTCAGCCTGCTGTGCGCCTGTAATAAGGCCAACAGCCCCGGTTAATATGCCAGCCTCTTTTTTTACCTGTTCTGCAAAGGCTACCTGGTAGCCCGGGCCCACCGCAATTTTTTGATGCCTTACCGCACCGCCCGAAGAACAATCAATAAAATCCACTCCCCTCTGCTTAAGTAAAGCAGCAAGTTTTGCTGTTTGCTCAATATCCCAGCCGCCGACAGCCCAGTCGCTGCAGGAAAGGCGTACAAACAGCGGGTAATCCTTTGGCCATACTTCATTAACAGCATCTAGTATTTGCAGCAACAAACGTACCCGGTTATCAAAGCTGCCGCCGTATTCGTCTGTCCTTAAATTAACAAGGGGCGATAAAAACTGGTGTATAAGATAACCGTGCGCCCCATGAATTTCAATAAGCCTGTAACCCGCTTTTAATGCACGCACCGCAGCCTGCCTGAAATCATCAATTACTTTGCTAATGCCATCAGCAGTTAATGCAGCAGGTGGTTCATCTGAATCGTGGTATGGCATGCCCGACGACGATACTGTTTGCCAGCCACCATTTTCTGCAGTAATAAATTTGTTACCCTTCCATGGGCTGCTGGTACTTGCTTTACGGCCTGCATGTGCAAGCTGTATGCCTGCAATTGCACCATGCACATGAATAAAACTTGTTATTTCATGCAGCATTGTAATATGTTCATCTTTCCATATACCCATATCATCCGGTGTTATTCTTCCATCCGGCGAAACAGCAGTTGCCTCCTGTATAACAAGCGCAGCACCACCCACTGCGCGGCTGCCAAGATGAACAATATGCCAGTGGTTTGCAAAACCATCTTTTGATGAATACTGGCACATAGGTGATACTGCTATCCTGTTTTTAAATGTTACGCTCTTGATTGTTAATGAAGAAAACAGCTTGCTCATATAATAAATTATTACTGCAAATATAACTTTTTAAAAAGCAGCCTTACCTTATATAAAATACGTTGCACGCTGTTAAATGTTAAAGCTTTTTTGTTAACAACTGTTAAATAAAAACTCCTAAAACCCTTTGCTACGCTGCATTTCAGCATTTCATCGCAACTTTTTACCTGTTTGCCTCATTCAAAAAAAAAAGCTATAAGCCCGCCGTAAGTTTGTGTTGTCAATGGGAAACAAAGACAAAAAAATTAAAAACAAACTAAAAAAATAACAATGAAAAAGCAACTATTATCAATCGCTCTTGGCCTGGTGGCTATGTTTACAGTTAGTACAAGTTTTGCCGCAAGCGTAAAACATGTTAATTCAGATAAAACCGCCGTTGTAGATGATGGCGGCAAAACAAAAGTATTTAACAGCAAAGGCAAATGGGTATATACCATTCAGCGCATTACAGCAGACAACCTGCCTAAAGACGTATTAAGCCTTGTACAAAACAATTATGGCCAATGCTATGTTTCCGGCATGGAGAAGATTGACCAGCGCGGTCTTGACCCTGTATATATTGTACACATGCAAACCAAAGACAGCATTAAAACCGTTAAAGTTAATGTAAGCGACGGCGAAACCGAACTGATGGAAGATTATATAAAAGGGTAAGCTGTAGTGATTATACGTGGTTTTTTGTTGCCCCCGGGGTTATACGCCCCGGGGCTTTTATTATTGTAATTCCCTCTAAAAGAATATTTGCTATCTTCAACATCCCAAATCATAAACTCCGTATGACGCAGGAGGAGATAATAGAAAAACTGAAACAATCCGGGCACGCTAACATAAAGTTTGCAGTTGCAGATACAGACGGTATTTTAAGGGGTAAAATAATAAGCCTTCAAAAGTTTTTAAAAGCACTAAAAGAAAACATAGGTTTTTGCAATGTAATATTCGGGTGGGACATGAACGATAATGTTTATGACAATACAACCATTAGCGGGTGGGACACAGGCTACCCGGATGCGTTTGCCACTATTGATATTGATACTTACCGCATAATACCGTGGAATAAAAACATGCCTTTTTTCCTGGCAGATTTTAGCAACTCAAAAGACTTAGCAGGCGCCTGCCCGCGTACCTTGCTTAAAAAAATACGGCAGCAATGCCTTGATATGGGCTACCAGCCAAAATTTGCAAAAGAATTTGAGTGGTTTAATTTTAAAGAAACCCCGCAAACTTTAAAAGACAAAAACTTTATAAACCCGGCCTCGCTTACGCCGGGTATGTTCGGTTACTCCCTGCTGCGTATGTCAACACCGGCAGGTGTGCTTACCCAGCCCCCGTTGTTTACGGATTTATTGCTGTCAAATCTTGCCGGTTTTAATATTCCGCTTGAAGGACTGCATACCGAAACAGGTGACGGCGTATATGAAGCTGCCATTGATTATACCGATATACTGGAAGCTGCAGACAGGGCTGTGCTGTTTAAAACAAGCGTAAAGGAAATTGCTTACCAGCATGGTATCATGGCCACTTTTATGGCCAAGTGGAACAGTAACCTTCCGGGGTGCAGCGGCCACATTCATCAAAGCCTGTGGGATAACGAAGGGCATAACCTGTTTTACGATGCAATGGGCGATGCCAATATGAGCGACCTGCTAAAACATTATATTGCCGGGCAGCTTTACTGCCTTCCGCACATATTGCCAATGTATGCGCCCACCGTTAACAGCTATAAACGCTATGTGGAAGGTGCCTGGGCATCTACTACAGTAAGCTGGGGAATAGAGAACAGGACAACTGCATTACGGGTAATTAATCACAGCCATATTTCAACACGGCTTGAAACAAGGGTGCCCGGGGCAGACGCGAACCCCTACCTGTCGCTTGCAGCAAGCCTTGCATCGGGCCTGTATGGCATTAAACATAAGTTACCCCTTACCCAACCGGCTACAAAGGGTAATGAATATAATAATATTGCTAACCTAAAATTTCACAAAACATTACACGAGGCAACACAGGCCATGAATGCATCGCCGGTGGCACGTGCCCTTTTTGGCGATACCTTTGTTGAGCATTTTACAAAAACAAGAGAATGGGAATGGAGACAGTTTACACAGAAAGTAACCGATTGGGAACTGAAACGCTACTTCGAAATAATCTGACGCATCAAATTATGCCTTTTATTGACTTTACAGCAATTGTAAAAGAAGCTTGGCAGGCTTACGATAATACAAGGGAGATTGTACGGATTACTGACATAAGCGCGAAGGTATCCACCAACCATGTGTACCGGGTTACTTTTAAAGACAGCAGCTTTATTATAGCAAAACTTTCTTATTACGGAAAGTATGAGCATTTTGTGGAAGACCACACCATCATCAACTCCCTTTCAAACAACCTGCCTGCCCCCTTTGAGAATTTTTTAGCGCGGTCGCTGATGAAAGGAAACGAGCTTTTTGTATATCGTTTTAAAAGCATCATACTCGACGCATGGGTGGTATTTTACAGGCCTATAAAAATAAAGCACCGGCTGCCGCGCAGGCTTGATGAAACACAAATAATAAAGCTTGGTGAACAGGTAGCGCTTTTTCATAAGGCCTGTCATAATATACGTAACACATTACCGCCTTCCTCAAAAACACTTGCAGTTGATATAAAAAGCCTGCTGCAGGTTTTGCAAACAGAAGAAGGAAAGTTTGAACACCGTATGCAGGAAGATATTATTAAGCAACAGGCGGGGCTGTTTTTTGAAGAAACTGAAAAGCTGGAGATAAATAAGCTTGATAAAATACCGGTTTTTGTTGACTGGAACATAGGTAATTTTTCCGTTTCGTCCTCATTCAGGCTGTATTCACGATGGGATTATGACTGGTTCAGGATGGATTCCCGCATGCTTGACTTTTATTTTTTAAGCCGGGTAGTATCAGACATTGGCGACAGAACCGTTTTTAGCTATTATATTGGCCCGTTGATGGAAAAGCGTTTCCTGCTATTCCTGAAATCGTACCACGATGTTTACCCGCTGGAAGAAAGAGAAATAAGATTTTTGAAAGAAGCGTACCGGTTTTTTATATTAAACTATGTACTTAAGGACGGGCGGTATTTTTTTCACGAAATTTTTGCTACTAAACTGCAAAAAGAAGCCTATGAAATATACCTGCCTTCAGTTGACAGGGATTTTAATGCTGATATTATACTTAAGGCACTTAATTTATAATACATGCGGTTGCCTGTTGCTGCAGGATAACTACAATTAATGTTGTTTAAAAAACAGCGGTTTATACAGATGATGAAGGAGACTTCTTTTTTAACAATAGCAGAGCACTTTAAAGCTATTTTTTTAGACTCTTATGGTGTAATTAAAAATTACAAGGGGCTGATTGATGGTGTACAGGATACCATAAATTTTATAAGAAGCAAAAATATAGCGCTGCGTATTTTAACCAACGATGCATCGCGCAGCCAGCACCAGCAGGCAGAAAGCTTTTATAAGCTTGGCCTGAGAACGATTGAAACGCATGAAATTATAACATCTGGTATGATGGCGAGGCAGTTTTTACAAAACAAAATAACTCATGGCAAAATAGCATACCTGGGTACGGAAAACTCCGCAGAGTATATTTTGCAATCGGGTCTTGAACATATAGCTGTAAGGGATATTGAATTAGATAAAATTGACGATATAACCGCCTTTGTTTTTTTAGATGACGAGGGTTTTGACTGGAATACAGACATTAACAAAACCATTAATTTTTTACGGCGAAAAAACATTCCTGTTATTGTTGCAAACAGCGATAAAATGTATCCCGTTTCAAGGAACGACGTATCGGTAGCAACAGGAGGTCTTGCCAAGCTGATTGAAAATATGCTTGACAAAAAGTTTATTCATTTTGGCAAGCCCGATTCGCAAATGTTCATGTACGCTTTTGACCAGTTAAACCAAAAAAGCTTTTACAGTAAAGATGAAATATTAATGGTGGGCGATAACCTTAATACAGATATTTTAGGCGGCAACAAATTTGGTGTCAAAACAACACTGGTGCTTTCCGGTAATACCAGGGCGGAAAATGCTGAAATGCAGATAAATGCCTCTGGCATAATACCCGATTATATTTGCAAATCAATTGTGTGTTAACAATGCGGATGCAGCCCTAATCATTCCCACGCACTCTTCATCTTCCACATTCTTATCTTGTCAAAAGTGGCGGTACCGCCGCTACTGAACAATTGCACTCCATTATCATTCTCAGCCGGGAATACCTGCATCGTCATATTAGTAGTGCCGTCGTTGGCAAAAACCTCAATAATACTGTTGTCAAAATAAATATGCAGCGATATAATACTATCATCTAATGCCAGCGATGTTTCAAATCTTGCTAGCCGGTCATAGTTTTTGTTTACAGAATGACTTATGCAATGGCTTCTGTCCATGTATAATTTTTTGGCATAAGCATCATACCCAATCTCAACATAGTTGCCGTCTCCAACGGCAAGTTTAATACCGCTTACACCCGCAGAAGGCCTGAATTCAGTTTCAATCTCAAGCTGGCGGCCAACGGTATCATACGTCTTATGGTCGGTTACCAGCACACTCTCATCTGCAAGCAACTGTCCTTTTAATTTTTCTATATTGTCAACAGGTTTTTGTTTAAGCAGCCATTTATCCCCATTCTTTTCAAGGGTAAGCTCTCTTGGCAATGTCATTGCCCCTTTCCACGGGTAGGTGGGTATATCATTTGCATATTGCCAGTTATTGGCCCATGCAATCATTACCGGTTTCTGCGCTGCCGGCAACTGGTTATAAACTATGCCTGCATAAAAATCGGGGCCTTCGTCGGGCCTGAGAATAGTATCAGCAGGTGTTTCATTCTGAAATGTGGTTCCGTCAAACTCTCCTACAAAATATTGCATGGTGCTGCTTATGCTATTGGTAAGCACCCATTTCTTTTTAGCAGCATCATCAGCTAACGGTACCTGGAAAAGTGCAGGACACTCCCATATACCGCTTACATCCCCAGCCGGGCCAAACTCACTTAGGAAAGTCCATTGCAACAGGTTTTTTGATTTGTATAACTGCACCTTATGTTCAATGGGTAACGATACTATCATTACCCAATATTTTTTGGGTTCATACCAAAATACCTGAGGGTCTCTAAAGTCTTTTTTATGCAGGTTTAATATGGGGTTATGGGAATATTTTGTCCATGTCCGGCCGTTATCATTGCTGTAAGCAAGCATTTGCGACTGTATAGTATCAGTATGGCCGGTATAAATAGCCACCATGGGGCCTTTGCCCGCTTCACCCAGGCCACTGGTATTGTTTTTGTCAACCACGCAGGTACCGCTAAAAATCATAATACCGTTTTCTTCTTTTATTGCAGGCGGCAGATGTTTCCAATGCACAAGGTCTTTACTAACTGCGTGCCCCCAGGTCATGTGGCCCCATTTATTATCAAAGGGGTTATATTGGTAAAAAATATGGTATTCGCCGTTGCTATACACCAGCCCGTTGGGATCGTTCGTCCAGTTAACCGCAGGAGAAAAATGATATTGCGGGCGATAATTTTCCTTATACGTGGCTGTTTGTGTATGCGCCAGCACACATAATACCATGAAAAGCGCAACTGAAGAAAATTGTTTTGTAATCATCTTTACAATATTTTTAATACCCGGCTACAAGGGCCGCGGCGCCAAATACGCCGGCACTGTCGCCAAGCAGTGGCTTAACAACAGGCACTTCAACACCGTTGTTAAAAATAAAATATTTTAGCCATTCGCAGCCTTTGTCATAAATTACATCAATATTACCAACACCACCGCCTACAACAATTACATCGGGGTCAAGCAGGTTGGTAATTACTGATACAGCCTTGCCGAAATTGTGGGCAAGCCTTTCCAGGGTTTTTGCGGCAGCGGCATCATTTCCCTCTTTTTCTTTTTTCACAATTTCCTTTAATGTAATGTTATCGCCTGTAAGCGATGCATAGTAACGCTGTAACCCTGGTCCCAATAATACCGTTTCAACACAGCCTATTTTACCGCAATAGCAGGGTCCGCCGCTGTCATCCAGAAAATTGTGCCCCCATTCCCCCGCAATACCATGATGCCCGTTCCATACTTTTCCGTCAATTACAATACCGCCGCCCACGCCAGTGCCCATTATTATTCCAAATACCACTTTTGCCTGCGGGTATTGTTCTTTTACTATGCCCCAGTGGTTTTCGGCTAATGCAAAACAATTTGCATCATTTGCTATCACTACATCAATGCCCAGCAGGTTTTCCAGGTCCTGCCGTAAAGGGCGGCCATTTAATATTACGCTGTTGCAGTTTTTCATCCCCATTGTTACGGGGTCAACAACACCCGGCGTACCTATGCCAATAGCTTTAGGCGTAATACCGCTCATTTCAATCATTTGCCCTACCAGTTTGCCCACCTGGTTTAATACATGATCGTAACCATTGTATGCTTCCGTATCAATACGCGTTCGCAACAAAGGTTTTACATCGTCCAGCGAAGGAAGGATAACGCCTTCTATTTTTGTACCGCCAAGGTCTATTCCCCACAGCATAATCAGCAGTTTAGTGTATTAATGATTAATAATAATTAATGGCAAAACTATGCCTGCATGTATTATTCTATTTTCAAATTTAATCTTTCAGTTTATAAGTGTACCTGTATAACAAATTGTTTTTCATTTTATTTGGTTTTACACTTAACTTACATCATCTGCGGTAACTTATTATACCGTACAACCAAAACGCTTGTTATATATGAATAATTATCCCCTGCGCATTGCCATAATCGCTTCACTCGGCGGCTTTTTATTTGGCTTTGATACAGCAGTAATTTCCGGGGCAGAGCAGGCCATACAACAGCTATGGCATTTAAGCGGCAGCCTGCATGGTTTTACTATTGCTTCGGGCCTGCTGGGTACTGTGGCCGGAGCTATGATTGCGGCAGTACCAGCACAAGTGTACGGCCGTAAAAAAATGCTTTTTGGCATAGGTATTTTGTTTTTGTTTGCAGCCGTGGGCTGCGCACTTACAAGCGTTTGGATATTGTTTATTATTGCAAGAATTGCAGGAGGTATTGCAGTTGGCGCTTCATCGGTAGTAGGCCCGCTTTATATTGCAGAAATATCTCCTGCACAAAAGCGCGGCAGGCTGGTAGCCACTTTCCAGCTAAACATTGTAATAGGCATATTGATAGCCTTTTTATCAAACACCTTACTGGTTGGGTTTGGGGATGATGCATGGAGAATAATGCTGGGCGTACAGGCATTGCCCGCTATTATTTTTATTGTGCTGCTGTTTAAAATACCTGAAAGCCCACGCTGGCTTATACAAAAAGGCAGAGAGGATGAAGCGAGGAAAATATTTATAAAAACCGGTGAACAGCATATTGATAAGGAAATTGCCGATGTAAGGCAAACCATGCACGGGGGAAAATCTGAATCAGTATTCAGGAAGAAATATAGCAAACCCATCATTTTTGCTGTACTGCTTGCCATGTTTAACCAACTATCAGGCATTAATGCTATTTTATATTATGCGCCACGCATTTTTGAAATGGCGGGGGTGCCAAAAGGAGCTATTGCGTTTCAGCAAACTATTTATGTTGGCTTTGCCAACCTGGTTTTTACACTGCTGGCCATGTCGTTAATTGATAAATTTGGCCGCAAAAAATTATTGATTACCGGGTCTGCAGGCATGGTAGTTTTCCTTGGGCTTACCGCATACGTATTCAATAAAAATACCGGTGTTGAAACAAGCCCCGCCACATCGGCCTCCATTTCAAAGTTTACCATTCAAAAACAAGGTGCCGCAGACAGCCTTGCATGGGTGGTTGGTAAAGAGAATAGCGGCAAAACAATCGGGATTGAACGCAGCGCCGATGGTACCGGCTGGCAAAGCATCGGCAACGTTTTGGCAGATAACAAAGATTCCGTGCATGTTTGCTTTTTTAAGGATGCGGTGCCATTGCCAAACGATAATTTTTATCGCCTGAAAATGGATGAAACTTATTCTACCGTGCAAAAAATCAGCAACAGCGATACATGGAATGGCAATATGCTTAAATGGCTGCTGGTGGGCTTTATAGCGTTCTTTGCTTTTTCGCAGGGGGCGGTTATCTGGGTATTCATCTCTGAAATATTTCCCAACAGTGTACGCTCGCAGGGGCAGTCGCTGGGTAGTTCAACGCATTGGGTTATGGATGCTATTATTACGTGGGTATTTCCTATCGTAGTATCTGCCTCACCACGCGGCGGCTATTATTCGTTCCTGTTTTATACCGGCATGATGTTTTTATGCCTGCTGTTTGCATGGAAAATGCTTCCCGAAACAAAGGGGCGTTCGCTGGAAGATATTCAGCGGGATTTGGGAATTGAATAAACGTGCTTACCTTGCCCGCAACTAACGCAATAACTTATGCCGCTGATAGATATAAAAGAACAAAAAGGCATCGAAGTTTTCCCGGGATATACCGCCCGTTTTGTACATACTGAAAGTATGACCTTTGCCTACTGGTTTGTAGAAGAGGGCGCTATGGTTCCCGGGCACAGCCATATAAATGAACAGTTTGTTAGTGTAATAGAAGGCACTTTTGAACTGGTGGTTGACGGCACATCTTATATACTTGAAACAGGCAAGGTGTTTGTTATACCCCCTAACATAAAACATTCAGGCAGGGCGGTAACTGCATGCAGGCTGCTTGATGTATTTTGCCCTGTAAGAGAAGATTATAAAAGCTTATCATGAAACTTGACCTGACGAATAAAACGGCACTTGTTTGTGGTGCATCACAGGGGCTGGGTTTTGCCGTTGCAAAGGAACTGGCCGGGCTTGGCGCTAATGTTATTGCACTTTCAAGAAACGGGGAGAAGTTAAAGGCCGCCATCGCTGCATTACCGGTTACCGGTACACAGCAACACAGCTTTATTGCTGCAGATACATCTTTTCCCGGCGAAGTAAAGGAAAAGGTAAGTACATGGCTTGGCAGTAAAAACATTATTCACATATTAGTAAATAATACCGGCGGCCCACCTTCAGGCCCGATGATAAATACAAAGGCAGAAGACCTTGAAACAGCTTTTCGCTCACACCTTATTACCGCGCATGTACTAACACAATTAGTTGTTGAGGGTATGAAGCAAGCAGGCTACGGACGCATAGTAAACGTGGTATCCACATCAGTAAAACAACCCATTAACGGGCTTGGCATATCAAATACCATACGCGCTGCAGTTGCTAACTGGGCAAAAACGCTGGCTAACGAAATTAGCCATTTTGGCATTACTGTTAATAATGTGCTGCCCGGTTTTACTAAAACAGACCGGCTTGATTATCTTTTTGGCAAGCAGGCAGATGCAGCCGGCAAAAGCATTGAGGAAATTACCCGGCAGAGCGTTTTCATAATACCGGCAGGCAGGCTTGGGGAGCCGGAAGAATTTGCCGCCGCGGTGGCATTCCTCTGTTCGCCTGCAGCATCATACATTAACGGCATCAACCTGCCGGTGGACGGCGGGCGCACGCCAACCTTATAATCTTTTTTGCTTCAGTAAGTTTATTTCGCACTTCATGCGTTAATCATCCCGGTTGGGTAAATTGATTATGATTGAAATAAGGGATTATTTATTTTTCTCCTGCACACATAATTTCTTACCAACGCATGCACAATATGAAAGGACTTAAGCTTTTTGCAGGAACTGTTAGTTTAGTATTGCTTAGTGCTTTAGCGGCACATTCGCAAAACACCCAGTTCAGGAACGGCCCTCAACATACCGGCATTTATGATGCCGGCACACCATTTAACAATGTTAGCCTCCATTGGCAATTTTCAACGGGCGGTGCGGTACGCTCAACCCCGTTGGTTGCGGGCGGAAAAATTTATTTTGGCAGCGCCGACCATCGCCTTTACTGTCTTGACACCACCGGCAAACAACTGTGGCGGTTTGAAGCTGCAGCAGGGGTACACTCCTCTCCCGCAGTAAGTGCAGGGCTGGTATTTTTTAACGACCGTGATAATAACCTTTATGCTTTAAATGCAGCAACAGGAAGGCTGCAGTGGAAAAGAAATCTTGGCCAAACCCCTGTTTACGAATGGAGTTTCGACTACTACCTGTCCTCCCCGCTTATTGCCGGCAGCACCGTATATTGCGGCAGCGGCGATGGCAATATGTATGCTATTGATAAGGCTACTGGCAACATTCAGTGGAAATATAATACAGGCGCTATTATCCGTTCAACCCCGGCGTTTCATAACAACCAGGTATTTTTTGGAGACTGTGACGGTCGCTTTTATAGTATTAATGCTTTAACCGGTAAGCTAACGTGGATGCTGAAGCTGAACGGCGACACCATGCACAATGAAGAGTATGGCTTTGACAGGAAGGCTGTAATTGCCGCACCCGCTATTGCAGGGAATTTGTTAGTAGCAGGAGACAGGGCCGGGTACCTGTATGGTATTAATGAACGCACAGGCGAAAAAAGCTGGCAGTTTGATTACCATGTATCATGGGTGCTTTCCTCTGTTGCTATAAAAGACAGCATAGTGGTAGCCGGAACATCAGACGGGGCTTTTATAAATGCGCTAAACCTTTACACCGGTAAGGAGTTGTGGCGTTTTCAAATACAGGCGCCCGTATGGGCATCGCCCATAATAACCGGCAATACTGCCATTTGTCCCGGCAACGATGGCATACTGTATGGGCTTGATTTGCATAGCGGCAAAGAAATATGGCGCTACAGCATTGGTGAAAAGTTTTTCAGTTCCCCGGTTATTGCCGGCAATAAATTATATACCGGGAACGATGACGGCACCCTGTATT
>DASZUX010000483.1:0-1820 GCA_035547455.1 Chitinophagaceae bacterium | reverse complement strand
CCCAAAAACAATTGATAGGAGCGTATTTTACAATGGAATACTCTATTGAAGCGGCTGCTTTTTTTAACCCGTCAATTATAGAAGACCCGGATCAATCTGGTCTTGCCTCGGGAGAAAAACGTGTTATCATAAGCTTTAGGGCTACGGGAGAGGGGCATATATCTTCTATTGTATTCCGAACAGGGGTACTTGACAGGAAAAGCCATATATTACTCGAACCGGCGGGCCGTTTGCTGGAATCTGCAGAGCAGGTTAAAAACCATGTTTATGAGAAAGATGGTTTCCTAAAGAAACTGGAAGAAATGCAAAGCGGGAGCACTACGGCAGCTTATGGGTTTATGCAGGAAAAATTACCGGCCAATTTTACTTACGAAGAATTAAAGCATTATGTGGCCGAAGCGAGAGCACAGGTTACATCCAATAACACGGGTGATGTTTTATTACTGAATGAAATAATATGGCTGGCCTCATCGCACTACGACATGGATTTTTCAGTGGACACTGCAATTTCAGAGCGGGTGATTTTTCCCATCGCCGATACTGAAATGAAAGGTATTGAAGACGCAAGGTTTGTAAAGTTTACTGATGACAACGGTGAAATAACCTACTATGCAACCTATACGGCCTATGATGGCGTAAGCATACTGCCGAAATTGATATTAACCCAGGATTTTTATCACTTTAAAGTAATGCCTATACACGGGTATGTGGCACAAAATAAAGGCATGGCGCTTTTTCCCCGCAAGATAGGCGGCAAATATGCAATGCTTTGCCGGGGCGACGGTATGAGTAACTACATTTCATTTTCTGATAATATTACTATCTGGCGGGAGGCCAGCCTGGTGCAAAAGCCCCAATACCCGTGGGAACTTGTGCAAATGGGCAATTGCGGGTCGCCTATTGAAACGCCTGAGGGCTGGCTGGTGATTACTCACGGTGTAGGGCCTGTAAGGGAATATTCACTGGGAGTTTCCCTGCTGGACCTTGACAACCCGGCTAAGGAAATAGGGCGGCTGCCGTTTCCCCTGCTATCGCCGAGTGAAACGGAGCGGGAGGGATATGTACCTAATGTTGTATATTCCTGCGGGTCAATGATACATAATGATACCCTGGTAATACCATACGCAATTTCTGATTACGCTTCAACTTATGCAACTGTAAGTTTGTCTGAGTTGCTGGCAGCATTAAAGGCAGGTTAGCGGATTTTTTGTTGCAGGATGTGGTTGTAAACCTGTATATAATCATCAGCCATACGTTCGCCCGAAAATAACCTTATGGCACGCTGGCTGCAATAACTTCTGTCAATGCCGGGCAATTTTTCAATTGATGCAGCGGCTTCTTCTTTTGTATTAACAATAAAGCCGGTTTTTGCATTTTCTATAAGTTCAGGCATTGCTCCTCTTTTAAATGCAATAACCGGTGTGCCGCAACACATAGCTTCAGCAACGCTTAGGCCAAACGGCTCATCAAAATTTACAAGGTGCAACAGCGCCCGGGCATTACCCAATAACTCGTCTCTTTGTTCCGGTCCGCAGTTGCCAAGGTATATTACATGCTCATTATCAAGCTGTGGTTTAATATAGGTTTCAAAATAACGGGTATCCTGCACTAATCCCGCCAATAAAAGTTTTTTCCCGCACTGTTTTGCCACCTGTATAGCTGCCAATGTGCCCTTTTCAGGATGTATGCGCCCAAAAAATAACAGGTAGTCTTTTGGCTTTGCACAAAATGTAAAAGCAGATGTGTCAATGCCGTTATATACAGTAGCAGTATATTTTAAAGAGGGGTCACGGTCTGCATTACTAATGGACACATAGTAA
>DASZUX010000482.1:0-11209 GCA_035547455.1 Chitinophagaceae bacterium | reverse complement strand
AATAAACGGCGATACATAAAAGTATTTTGTTGTTTTTAACTGAAACCTGTTATCCTGTAACAAGGGTTTACCAAAAAAATAAGGTTTCATTTCCCTGAAAGTATTGCTTACTTCGGCAATGCAGCATTGTATTTCGTCCTGCATATTATATACAAAATAAAAAGATACAGGGTTAAAGTTATAGCCCAGCACATTAAGGTTGGTAAGCAGCATTATCCTGCCACCAGTATAAGTTATTCCATTTTGTAAAAGGTAATCAATAATATGCTGTTTAATATTTTTAGTAGTGTCAGGGTCACCCGCTGGCAATTGCAGATGTTCACTGTCTTTAAAATTAAAAAAGTTGAATTTGTTATGACTGAAAAGCAGCAGTTTTTTACTAAGCCTGTTTGCCTCATCAAGATCAATGTAAAACATGAACACATTATAATGAAACCTGTGTGGCTTTGGCGACAGCCGGTGGTGCATTACCATGCAGCGATATAGACAGGAATTGAATGTCATAAGAAACTACTAAATACGAATATACGAAACCCGTAATGACAGCATTGTAATGTTTATAATGTTTTGCACAACTCGACAGCGCTGCTGTAGGCATCTTCATGAAAGCCATATTTAAAATAACTGCCGCAGTAATACAAAGGCCCGCGCAGGTTTAAAGCATGTAAGTGTTGTTGCGCCTGTATGGCAGGCACATCAAACAGCGGGTGTTCATATATTATTTGTTTAATTACTTTTTGTGCATCAATACTTCCGGGTATGGCGTTGATAGAAACAAAATAGTTTTTATTTTTTGACACCCCCTGCAGGCTGTTCATCCAGTAAATGGTAGTGGGCAGCAGTTTGCCATTTGCCTCTTCAATCCTGTAGTTCCAGCTACTCCATACCTTTTTGTTGCGCGGCATTACATTTTTATCTGTATGTACCGTGGCAATATTTTGCTGGTACTTAAATGGTGATAATAATCTTTGTTCGTCCCCTGTTGGTATAGCAAGCAGCTGAAGGGCCTCGTCTGCGTGGCAGGCAAATATTAGTTTATCAAAGGTGTGGCTGCTGCCATTGATTGTTTGTACAACGGCTTTACCATCACCGCTTTTTGATACGCGTACAGCGCCATTGTTTAACTGTATCCTGTTTTTAAAAGGCCCTGTTAATATTTTTTTATAGCTTTCGCTGCCACCTTCCAGCGTGTACCACTGGTGTTGTGTATTCAATCCTAAAAAACCATGATTTTTAAAAAAGCGTATTAAAGTAACAGCGGGGAAATCAAGCATTTTTTCCATCGGGGTACTCCACACAGCAGCACTCATAGGTACAAGGTATTTCCACAGCATATCGTCCCCAAAACCAAACTCGGTTATAAACTGCCTAATGCTGTAATTATCGTATGCCGGGTTGTCAAGCACTTTTACGCTTTCTTTATTAAACCTGCCTATTTGCAGCAGCATTTTAATAAACCGGGGGCTAAAAATGTTTTTACGTTGCGCAAATAACCCGTTCAGCCCTGAACCGCAGTATTCCAGCCCTGCAGGCACATACTGCACGCTAAAAGACATATCCGTTTTTTTTACCGGTGCTTTTATTTCTTCAAATAAACGGCATAGATTAGGGTAGGTAACGTAGTTAAACACCATAAAACCTGTATCCATATAAACCGGCTTTCCCTCTTCATTAACGGATATAGTATTTGTATGCCCGCCCACATAATCATTTTGCTCAAAAATGGTGAGTTCATACCTGTGCTGCAGCAGGTGTGCACAGCCCATGCCCGCGATGCCAGTACCTATAATGCCTAATTTTTCCATTTAATGTTTTGTAACTGCACGTAAAAATTGTTCTGTTGCAAAGGTGGTTACCTGCCCGCCGGGGCTGTTTATGTTGTAATCGCAGCCATGCGTGGCAAATGGTAAACTTAAAAAATAATGCCGTATGTTGCACAGTGTTAATTTTTCCGCAAGGTGTTCACTGTGTATGTGAGACACCATCGCGTCAATAGTACCGTGTATAATAAGTGTCGGCGGTGTATTTACATTAACATATTCGCATGCAGAATTTGTTTTGAATACCTGCGGTACCTGGCTGTACACCCCGCCAAAATACGCGTTGTAAATCTGCCTGGTATCAAGCATCAGTTTGCTGGTTTTTGCCTGCCCGCCCCACACCATATCGGCCGGGCCGTAAAAATCAATCACGCCTTTAATCCCCGGGTTGTGTGCGCTGTAGGCATATACCAGGGCTACCTGTGCCCCGGCAGACCGGCCTGCCAATACAATATTACCTGTATCAATATTGTACTGGTTAGCATTAGCAGTAAGGTATGCAATTGCATCCCGGGTGTCCTCCATTGGTGCCGGCGATTTATATGCCGGTGCCAGCCTGTAGTTAATGGCCGCAACGTTATAACCTTTGCCGGCGAAGTAATTATTAAAATCAATAAACTCCCGGCTGTTGCCGCTCTCCCAACTGCCGCCGTGAATTACCAGAATAAGCGGGCTTTTTCCAGGCAAGGCAGACGGGTAAAAATCAAGGGTTAAATGCGTTGTGCCAACCGTTTTGTATGTTACTGTTGTGGTGCTTGCGTTATTTGCCTGCAGGCCTGTAACCATAGCAGTTATGCTGAAAGGTTTTGTATTAATGGTACTGCCGGGCATGTTAAAAGCTTTTGCTAATTGTGCAGGCAGGTACCTGTTTTGCTGTACGGCAATTACTACCGGCAGGCAATACAAAACAATGGCAACTGTGCATACGGCAATAACGGCTATTTTAAATTTTACTGCCCAAAATGCAGAAAGCAGCACAAGCAATGCGATGGATGTAAATACCAGCGGGTAACTTGTTATAGCTACGGCCAGCAGCCAGCAAAAATGAAGTGGTGCTTTAAATATCACCAGCAACGATGATAACAACAAAACAATGGCTATAATTAAACGAAGCATGTATTATTTTTTGTTAAACAGGTAATGGCTAACCATCCACTCGTTACCGTTATTATATTTCCATAACTCTTCGCAGGCCATGTAGAACACGCGCCAGTACACCCACCATTTTAGAGCGTTTTGTTTGCCGTATGTTTTTTCAAAAAGGGGTAATATCTGCGCCTTATGGTTATCCATGTTCCGCAGCCATGTCTCGCTGGTTTTGCTGTAATGCAGGCCGCTTACATGCCAGTGGTTCTCAATGCCAAAGCCATCAGTAAAATACAGCAGTAAATCATCGCTGGGCATAATGCCCCCGGTAAAAAAATATTTGCTCATCCAGTCAGTATCATCTTTCACCTCAAACTTGTAAGCATATTCCCTATGGGTGAATATATGCACAAACAGCTTGCCCGAAGGCTTTAAAAACGAAGCCACTTTCTTCATTAATAACTCGTAGTTGCGCATGTGTTCAAACATTTCCACGCTTACCACGCGGTCAAATGTTTTATCAATGGTAAACACATTCATATCCGCGGTAATCACGGTAAGGTTAGCAATGCCGCGTTGCGCTGCCTGCCCGTCAATATAAATTTTTTGGGTGCGGCTGTTGGAAACTACCGTGAACCTGCTTTGCGGGTAATTAGCCGCCATAAATAGTGACAGCGACCCCCAGCCGCAGCCCAGTTCCAGCACATCCTGGCCATTGGTAAGTTTGGCGCGGTCGCAGGTAAGCTGCAGCATATCTGCTTCGCTGGTGTCAATATCATTCACGCCATCTTTCCAATACCCGCTGCTGTACTTTAAATGCTTGCCGAGGCAATAGGTATAAAATTCCGTGGGCACTTCATAATGCTGCTCATTGGCTGCGGCGGTATGTACGGCGATAGGCGAGGCTTTCAGTTCATCAATCAAGCACATTAAATGCGCCTGCTGTGCTTCGGTATTGCCTTTGTTTTCGTCCTTTAAGCGCTGTTTTAACAAGCGGCGTATGCCCGTACGGATAATAAAATCAGGAAGCTTATTTTGCTTGAGCAGTTTTTGAATCATTGTTTATTATAAAGCACTAATATACGTATAGATGTGGCAATTAGATTTGGATAGTATTGGGACAGTTAGTTAAAATGCGTGATTAATATTACGTATCCTGCTTAGCAATTTTTTGCAGCGTAAAAACCAGCTTTGCTCCTACTAGTAGCTGCCAAAAGAAAATAACCTCTGCATATAAGGTTCTATCTGAATACTCCAGGTTAAATATATATTGAATGGGTGATTTATCAAATGCATTGCTGAATGAGAAAATAAAAATGTCTGTAATAAGGAAAGATGCTGCACCTATAATGAAAATGTTTCGTTTACTAAATGACAATCTCGTTACAAATTTGTCTGCCAGTGCAAAGCTTATTAAAGCGCCCGCGCCTGCAGTTAATATACCTGCAATAAAAGCAAAGAATGCGCTATAAAGTGTTGCAATCCATATTAAAAAGTAAGTAGTAATCATCAGGCAATAGTATAGTAACAAGCTCAATATCGAAGTGATTTTTCTCGTGATAACAAAAACCAGAATAGTTGTGCTTGTATATATTATCCCCGGTGAGATGATAGTAAAACTCATTTTTGAGTTAACATAGAGATAGGTTGATGTTATTGCGGCTAACATAAAAAGAATAACTCCCGGTGCGATTTTAAAAATTTGCTTGGCTTCAGGCGGTTTAAATGGCATTAAATAAAAAATGATAAAGTAAGGGTTTTAGAAATGGTTACAAGTTACTGCTATTTTTGTTCTCACACCTTCTTCTTCCACCACGGCACAAACATACTCGTCGTGCGTTGGTACTCCCGGTAAGCCTCTCCCTTGCTTCGTATGCTTTGCTCCTCCGTCATGGGTATGCCGGTTACTTTAAAAATGAGGTAGCCAATGGATAGGGGGCAGATGATTGATACCCATCCATACGGGCTGTTAACCGCAAAAATGAATACGCTTACCCATATCATCAACTGGAAAAAGTAGTTAGGGTGGCGGCTGTAGTGCCATAAACCCGCATCGCAAACTTTGCCTTTGTTGGCAGGGTTGGCTTTAAAATGTTTTAGCTGGGCATCGGCAACCGCTTCTCCCGCAATGCATACCAGCCACAGGCCCGCTCCAGCGTACTCAGGTATGGTTACGGGCGTGCTTTTGTTTAATGCTATAATAAAAAACGGCGTACATAATACAACATTGCTAAACGCCTGCGCCTGGAAAAATATAAAAAACTTAAGTTTTAGGTTATGCGCCCATTCGTTGCGCAACTGTTTATAACGGCCTTCTTCTTCGTGCAGGTGGCTGCCTATGCGTTTGGCTAAATATATACCAAGCCGCAGGCTCCACAATACGGCAAGTGTACAAGCAAGCAATTTGCGGGTTGGGTTACCGTCGGCCAAAAAGTAAATAACCAGGGCTATTACGGCAAAATTAAAGCTCCAAAAGCCGTCAACTACGCTGTAATTGTGTATGCGGGTTGCCCACACCCATGCAACGCTCATTATTACAAAAACAACTGCCAGTGCAATAAGCGGCAGTAACAGGTATAGGCCCATATTTTATTGTTGGTTTTGCTTAATAAGCAATTGCTTTATGCCTTCGCCTTTTTTAAGGCCAAAAAGCTGCAGCAGTATATAACCTGCTGTAGCTATACTGCCCAATCCTGCCAGCAGTATAATCCATACAATTTTTCTAAGCCAATGGGTTTCTTTATAAGCTACCCATATCATTACAGGTAAGGCGTTGCAATAAAAATCAATCAGTGTTGCTTTCATCCATGGTATGCCGGCAAGGTAATTCCACTCCTTAAACAAATTGCTTTGCATGCTTGTAGCAATAACGCTGTACGTCATAAACACAAATATTGCGCTAAACAGTACTTTTAACCCGGTAACCATAAATGCGGTTTTATCGTTTCAACTTAATTATCCTCACCCTGTCTAACAACAGAATTACAGGGTATGTTGGGTCAAACTCAAACCATTTTTTTGCAAAATTTATACTGTTAGGGCTTTTATGATGGTTATTTTGCATCAATTCGCCCATTAAAAACAGGTCAACAGGCACTGTGTTTTTACTGTGGTCGTCGTTATTGTAATTGCTGTAACCGTATTTATGCCCGCACCAGTTTACAATAGCGCCGTGTACAGGGCCCATAAAAAAATGTACGGGTAGTAATAAAAACATCCACCAGGCAGTGGCAAAATACCAGTAAAATATAAAATACCCGGCGCCAAAAAGTATGCGTACGGCCCACCAGTTGGTAACCATGTCCATAAACTTCCATTCCGGGTAATTGCCGCGAAAAGGTTTTTCAGGTTCTACCTTATGCCTGGCATAATTAAGGTAAATTTCCTTGGTGCGCATAGTCATTTGCCATACATCCCTGAAAAAATGAGGGCTATGCGGGTCTTTTTCAGTATCGCTGTAAGCGTGGTGCATGCGGTGCATAATAGCATAGGCGCGCGGGTTAAGAAACGAAGCCCCCTGGGCGATAATGGTAAAGCCGTAAAAAAAGCGCTCCCAAAACCTGTTCATGGTAAACATTTTATGAGATGCATAGCGATGGAGGAAAAATGTTTGACAAAACAGCGAGAAAAACCAGTGACACAGGAAAAAAATTAAAACCGCCATGAGCAAATAATTGTTTTACATAATTATATACGGCAAAAAGGGCTGGAGGGATGAATTTTTTATAAAATTCCTGCAAAAGTAGCGTTATTCATTTACTATGATAAAAAACTATTTGCGGGCCTGGTTGTTATACACCATAAGGCGTTTTTTTATTTGTATTAATTTTTTTTTATATTGCGTATATCTCTTTAGCTTGATAAAATTAAATTGTTTGCCCAATGAGAAAAGTATATCACATTTTAGAGCGTAAGGGCAGCAACGTTACCACTGTTGCCCCTTCAGAAACCGTAATTAATGCCCTGCGTATTATGGCCAATCAAAACATTGGCTCTGTGGCCGTTATGGAAAACAACAGGTTTTTAGGTATTATGACAGAAAGGGATTATTCCCGCAAAGTAATACTCAAAGGCAGGTCGTCAACCGATACCACAGTGGGTGAAATTATGTCGTCGGAGTTTCCGTCAGTAAAAGACAGCGATACTATTGAGTATTGCATGGAATTGATGAGCGACCGCAACCTGCGTTACCTGCCGGTAATGGAAGGCAGCAGGCTTGCCGGTATTATCTCCATTAACGATGTGGTAAAAGAAACCATTCTTACCCACGAAGAGACCATCAGCCATTTGCAGAGTTATATAAACTCGTAAGGGCAGGTGATACAAGGTAAACAAATTTGTAAAGTTCAATACCTTTAAAGCCGGTGGTACCGGCTTGCGATTAAGCACTGCGTATTTTAGCTTTGAAGATTTCATTAAAATCGTATCCCCACATTTATGCCTCCGCCGCGAAAACCAGCCCAGGGGCCGGTGGTTTGCAAGGTGCCTCCATTGGCGTTAACAGTGCTGGTAAATGTAAAAGGCTTTACGTTTATGCCGTTAAGCTCATTTTGCAGGGCTTGCTGTTCCTGCGGCGATAATGGGCTGCTGGGGGTAAATACAGCATCGCCCTTGCTGCTGCCATAATGCCCGCCTATAAGCCATATATCAAGCACCACAATACGGGCAATGGTGTATTGCATGCCTACCATAAGGCCGCCGCTTATTGAATTTACGTGCCCGTCAAAAAAAGCCTGTTTCGGCTGCCCGTTGTAGTTATAGTTTATGGGCAAGGTCATGGTAAAGTGTGCATACCTGCCATAGGGGGCAAGGTAAAAGCCCCGGTTTCTGCCACGCCCAAGGTAAATGCGTAATTCAGGTGTTATAGCGGTATTGCCAATTTCAAGTTTGGTTAAATCAAAATCATTTTCGTCAAATACGTTGGAAAGTACTGTTTGTAATGGTACTGTGCCTTTGGGACCAACCCTAAAACCAAGGCCCGCAGATAGCCTTTTGGTAATACTTCTTTCGTACTGCAGGCTAATATTTTTAAAAGCCAGGGAACTGGCGTTTATTTTAATGTTATTCCTATTAAGTATTTCAACCATCTGGCTTGAGGCCGGCAGGGTAAGTATGACCAGCGCCAACATCAGCAGGTAGTGTTTGGTACGCATATAGTTTTGGTTTACAGAGTATGGTAAAAAAGTGTAATGTAATAACAATGCTGCAGAATTGCAAACTTTTTGCATTTAACCATATATGTACTTTTAGGCGCAGGTTGCAGGTAATAATAGCCAAACCTGTTTTGCTGCCCGGCAAAAAATACGGCGTGGGCAGGGTTGCTTAGCGACGAATATGGTATTTCATAACGGATTGCTGCGAAAAATATAAGCCTGGCCGCTTTAACTGGACGTAATTTATTACCTTTGCACCCCCGGATAAAAAACCGCCGGGATTTTTTTATGAGTGAAAACAATATTGTTAACCCAAACGCTGAATTACAGGAGGATGCTAACGTGGCTGAGCAAGCTCAAACTCCCGAAGCACCTGCAGCGGAATCAACAGTGCCTGTAAGCGAACCCGTTAAAGCCGAACAACCTGTGGCTGAAACCATTGCAGCGCACGACGACTTTGACTGGAGCATTGACAAACGTAATGTAGCACATTACAGCGCCGAAGAAAAAGCCAAATACGATAAAGTGTATGAAGACACTTTTGTTACTATTGAAGACGGTGAGATTATACCCGGTGTAATAGTGGCTTTAACAAAAACAGATGCCGTTATAAACATTGGCTTTAAAAGCGACGGCCTGGTATCTCTGAACGAGTTTCGCGATTTGCCTAATATGAAGATAGGCGACGAGGTGGAAGTACTGGTTGTAGAAAAGGAAGATCGTGAAGGTCACCTGCACCTTAGCCGCAAACAGGCACGCATACACCGTGCATGGGAGCGTATTGTTGAAGTGCACAAAACCGGCGAAGTGGTTACCGGTACTGTTACCAGCAAAACAAAAGGCGGCTTGATTGTGGACGTATTTGGTATGGAAACCTTCCTGCCCGGTTCACAAATTGATGTTAAGCCTGTTACAGATTACGACCAGTTTGTGGGTAAAACAATGGAGTTTAAAGTGGTTAAAATTAACGAAACCATTAAAAACGCCGTGGTTAGCCACAAAGCACTTATTGAAAGCGATATTGAAGCACAGCGCGCTGAAATCATCAGCAAGCTGGAAAAAGGCCAGGTGCTTGAAGGTACCGTTAAGAACATTACCGACTTTGGTGCATTTATGGACCTGGGCGGTTTGGACGGCCTGCTGTACATTACCGATATTTCATGGGGCCGCATTTCGCACCCAAGCGAAGTGCTTAAGCTTGACCAGAAACTGCAGGTAGTGGTACTTGACTTTGATGATGACAAAAAACGCATCAGCCTTGGCCTTAAACAACTTACTCCTCACCCGTGGGATGTGCTGCCTGAGTGGATACATGAAGGCGCAGTTGTAAAAGGTAAAGTGGTAAATATTGAAGATTACGGTGCATTCCTTGAAATTCAACCGGGTGTTGAAGGCCTTGTGCATGTAAGCGAAATTACCTGGGCCAATACGCCAATAAATGCCAAAGAATTCTTTAAACTGGGCGATGAATACGAGGCCAAAGTGGTAACACTTGATAAAACGAGCCGTAAAATGAGCTTGTCTATCAAGCAATTAAGCGAAGACCCGTGGAGCAACATTGAAACTAAGTTCCCCGCAGGCAGCAAACACTCAGGGCTGGTTAAAAACATTACCCCCTACGGAGTGTTTATTGAGCTTGAACCCGGCATTGGCGGTATGATACACATAAGCGACCTTAGCTGGCTTAAACGCTTTAACCACCCCGGCGAATACACTAAAGTAGGCGCACATATTGATGTGGTTATATTGGGTATTGATAAAGAAAACCGCAAACTGCAATTAGGCCACAAGCAACTGGAGGAAGATCCCTGGAACGCGCTTGAAGATACATTTGCAGTAGGTACCCTGCACGAAGGTGTAGTTACCCGTAAAGACGAAAAAGGCGCACTGGTACAGTTGCCTTACGGTCTTGAAGGTTTTGCACCCAACCGTCACCTGGTAAAAGAAGATGGCAAAACCATAGGCGCCGATGAAACAGCGCAGTTTATGGTAATTGAATTTGACAGGAATGATAAGAAAATCATCCTGAGCCATAGCCGCGTTTGGGAGCAGGCAAGGTCAGAAGAAAGGAATGCTGAAATGAAGGAAAAGAGAGCAGAGGCTGAAAGCACCAAAAGAGCTGTAAGAAATATTCAGAGCAAGGTTGAAAAAACCACCCTGGGCGATCTTGGCGTATTGGCCGATCTTAAAAAGAAGATGGATAGCGAGGGAGAGGCTGTGAAGGAAAAAGCGGCAAAGGCTGAATCAAAAAAGAAAAAGGCAACCGCTGAACAACCCGAAACCAATGCTGCTGCTCCTGCGGAAACGGGAGATAAAGTAAAGGACACAGAAGATACAGAATAAACAGTTTATTTGTTTTTTGAAAACCCGCAACATCCTTGCGGGTTTTTTGTTAATTAATCCGTATTGTAGTGATAGCAGGTAAAAAATCTATAGTGATTTTGCCTGTGCAGGGTATCAGGCAGAAGATGACAGGAAAGAAGCAGTCGGATTTGTTGGTGAAATAAAGACGTAACCCTGAAGGCTTCCTGCTTTAACTCTAATGTATGGTTTAAAATTTAGTTGCCGGGTTAAAAGTCCGCCAGCTGTGCCAGAATTCCTGCGAAGCAAAAAGTCTTTTAAGTGAAGAAGGTGTATTGATTCCCCTCCCGTCTAACGTATATGCATATACGCCGATTGATAAAGTATCCTGATGCATGTTTATTCTTGCATCTTTATAAGGCGCTTCAAACGCAAAGAAGCTTTTATTATCATCAGCAAGCACCAGCATTACCGGTACATTGCCAATGTGATCATAAATGATTCTCTCTTTTGTCAAAACATTCCAGTCGTATGCCTTTGATTCATTTCCAGCTTTTACTCCCACTACCCACGATTTATTTTTCCAGGAAAGGCTGTCTGTGCCGGTCAGCGAACTTCTGCTTTTACCATTTTCATATTTTAAAGTGGTGTCGTACATACTGATATATGAAGAATCGGCCTGCATCACCAGGCTATTGGGATACAGCCGAAGCCATTCCGCCAACGAGGTTTGAGAGCTTGCAACTTCCGGTAATTTTTGTCCTTTCAATTTGCCGGCAATCGCTTCGCCGGTCGCCTGCCTCCACCAGCTCTTTGTTGTAGCATCTTCCAGCATGGCATTGAAATGAT
>DASZUX010000481.1:0-7238 GCA_035547455.1 Chitinophagaceae bacterium | reverse complement strand
AAAATAATTTAAAACCCGTGAACTGCACCGGCTCGCTTGCAATGAATTGCTTATAGGTATTGATTTTCTTGGCGGGCATACCAAAACCATCCATCGTCATCACGATCTGCACTTCCGGTCGCTTTATTATGGACTGGTAATTGGTCACCATGTGCTCTGTGAAACGGTCCACGATCAACAGCCGGGGTGACAAATGATAGCGGTGAACGAGTTGCGCAAGATAACCCGAAGCATAATTGATATCGCCGGCATCAAAATTCCCGATCTCGGCAGAAGGTATGGCGCCGTCTTTCATCGAGAACTCCGGGTCAATGGCCAGGTGCACATTATTCATTTTAAGATAAGGCTCTAACCTGGGCAGTTCATTGCTGAGCGAATCATGACCCACCTGTACATCGAGAATGAGGAGGGCATTTATTTTTTCGGCAAGTGCCAATGCTTTATCCACCTGGCTAAAGGGCATCCGTTGGCGGTATTTTCCATCTTTTCCCGGCTTGCCTTGTGCCGTTACCGCAATATATTCAATAGCGGGCTGCACCGGTATCAGCGTATCTGCCTGTTGCCAGTTTTTATTTCCGCCTGTAATTTCTGCAGCACATTATCCGGCGGCATGGCGCCTAAAATTCCCATGTGGGCAGAATAGAAGTTGCCATAGTAGGCAACGATCCTTTTGAAAGGAAGTAGGGGCGGGGCAAACGGGTAGGTGGTTTTTACCGGCCAATGGGCGGAGGTGATACCATGATTAAGGTACAGCAGCAGCGCATTGTACCGCGCCGTATCAATCGCAGGCTTTTCCGGAGCCGGACTTGTTCCTGCAACAACGGTTTTTTTTGACGGCGTAACAACGGGCTTTGACGGCTTTTTAAATTCACCGCATCGGGTAAATGTGCCGGTAACGATAAGGAGCAGCAGCAACAGGTTGCGTTTTGACAAATACATGTTTTTTTTGACCGGGTATTATTGCAAATAAGACAATACGTAAACCGGGTGGTAAAAGCGCACCGGAAATTTTTTTTATTATGGTTTATGGGGGGATGGTTCATGGGGGATGGTTCATAGTTCATGGTATAGAAAACAGCAGCGGATCGCGGGATTTGAATGTACGATCTTATAAAGCGGGTGGGAAGCAGATGCATCATGCCCGCATGGCTGGTATGTTCTTTCGTCTGCTCAAAAAACTGTACAACAGGGTTCCAAGGTCTTAGACCTTCAAGGCTGCTGACAACCGCAGCCTTTCAATGCTTCATAGCGCAACGTTTAAAATTAAACTTGTATATAAAACAGATGCCGGCCGAATTAGCCTGTCCCGACACTTCGGGATCTAGCGGTCTTTTAAATGCTTTGCCTCCTACCTGTTGAACTGTGAGCAGTAACCACGCACAAACCGTGAACCGTTTGGCTTCATGCATTCAAAAGCTCGGAGGGCAATAGTACAAAGGCTCAATAGAACGAAAAGAACGCATAGCCTGTCCCGCCACTTCGGGATGTTGCTTATCATGCGTTCTTGAAATGCTTTGCATTCATGAGCACAATGGAAAAAACAAACATGATCGCGAATAATTTTTTGGTTACTTTCTTTGTATCAACCTGTCCCGACCATTCGGGAGACAAAGAAAGTGACAATGTTTATTAAAAAAGGTTCAAAAGGTCATAGACCTTCAAGGCTGCAGGAAACTGCAGCCTTTTTCAATGCAGTTTTTGAATGGCAAAAACATCCTGGTGATCATCCCAACCTCTTTCTTTGTACATCACCACTTTAGCCTTATTTTGAAATAAAGTTTCAATTAAGTTAATCACATAAGGCTTTAAGCTGACGGAAATGCCATAATCCTTCGAATTTGCATACGGTGCAAAATAAAACCCATTAGTTTTTTCCAGTTCTTTCTGTAATTGTTCATTTGACACAGGTGCAGATTTTTCTGCTAACCAATATTTCTCAAAAATTTCAACAGAATACTTACCATGCGTAGTAAACACCAGGACGCCGCCAGGCTCAAGCGCGTTAAATAGTAAAACCAACAGGTCTGAAAATGCTTTTTTATCTAAATGTGTGAATAGTGATCCAACCCATATCAGGGAATAATTAACAGGGAATTGAATGGTTGAAATGTCCGCAGAAGAAAGCATTTTTTTGCAACCGAATTCTTTTTTACAGAAGTTGATACCGTCTTCATCTATGTCGCAGGCGGTGACCCGTTCCGGCGGAACTTTGGTAACCAGCAATCTTAAAACGCGTCCATGCCCGGACGGTATGTCTAATACTTCGTTTAGCGAAGCGAATGTTTTACCGGAGGCCTTTAGCGCATTTTCTATATTCACCATAGCCGATTCACCGACTGCTATGTAGTGGGTGATATTATCAAACATGGCATCCTTATAAGATATTTTACCGTTCAGCCCTAATGAAGCAAGATATTTCTGGTACTTCCTTTTTCTATACTGTTTTGTTACAGGCTTCATTATGCTGTTTAATACTTTATTTTTCTTTAAAGTGTTAACTATATTCATTTTTGCGTTATTGTTATTTTTTAAAAAAGTAATGGTTCTTTTGTTGTCAGGCGTATGGAAAAGACACCGGAGTTTTGATTCCTTAATCCGAAGTTACTGTTGATTTTTATTTGTTGACAAAAACAATTACAAAATATTCAGGGGAATGCTTTATCAAGTTATCTCCATGCTGCAAGCCATCGGTTATGTGACAAGGGTCGTCTTTCCGGAATAAAAAATCGCCACCATGCATTGTTGATAATTTTTGTGTGATAGCCATGTTGTGTGAGAAAACTCATGCAATCCTTTTCAAGTTGTTTCGAATGCGTTTCAATGATCAGCCAACAATCGTTTTCTTTCAAAAGGTGATTCATACCTCTCAGCACTACTGATTCTGCGCCTTCTACGTCCACTTTAATTAATACTTTGTTGTTTTTTATGTGCAGGCTGTCCGGAGAGATTTGCCACTCATCGTTTTTATCGGAAACAGATTTAAAGTATAAATGGAAACCATCCGCTATTTTGTTTAAAGCAAAATGCGCCTCCTGCACAGACCTGAGATTCTTGTCAATGTCAAAAAGATACACTTCACCCAGTGGATTATATTTTTTATAGAGCAGGCTGTAATATCCTTCAGCCGCACCGATATCAAAAAAACAATCAGATCTTTTTGCCTGCTTTACAAATACCGACTGTATTTCATGCTCATAGCTGCCGATTATTTTTTGTGCATTATAATTCGGATCCATGCAGAGTCGTATCCCCTTTGCTTTTCCAAAAAAGATCCTTTTTTCCTGCACACCGTTACCAAAAAGAAAATGTTTCAACAGCATCGTAAGCTTATTTTTTTTCTTTTTGGTCCGGTTAAAAAACATAATAATAAATCTATGAAATTGTACTGATTAAGTTGCACATCTTGTAAAGGATTATTCTGGACAATTAACCCAACGCTTTAGCCTTGGGTACTTATAACTTACAACTTACAACTTAAGACTTAACCGCCCACACGATTCCCCAGGTTGGACCCGAAATTTCATAATGTAAAATTCTAAAGCCTGCATTTGTCAAAATAATTTTGATAGCATCGTGGTTACGTGAATTGTCGGTATGATATTCCATGGTGATCGCTTTTACTTTGCTCAGAGATGCTGCATCCTGTAAGATCTCCCATTCTGCACCTTCGCAATCCAACTTTAACAGGTCGATGCTGCCGTTCATTCTTGCAATTACTTTTTGTAGTGAGACCTGCGGAATATCACCTGCATACGATAAAATAGTTTTTCCATGTAAACTGTCTTTACCTTCCTCCATTTTGATCGCTCCTTCTGTCAACCCTACTGCTTCACTAAAACAGCTTACATCAAAATCATGTGTGTTGAATTTTAATCTATTTATGAGTGATGGGTTAGGTTCATACGCATGAATTCGTGAGGGAAAAACATTGCTGGCAGCCACAGTAAATAAACCCTGGTTAGCGCCTATATCAACTATTCTTTTTATAGAAGGCATATGCTTCTTAAAAAAATATAATCCATACACATCATCTAAAAAGATATCTGCGAATGATGTACTGGTTGATTGATCGCTTAATAAGTCAAGCGTTACTTCTTTGTTTTTAATTAATATTTCTTGCGGCAATCTCCACCCGGAAGCTCGTGTAAAATGAATGCCTATTTTTTTTGCATTCCTCTTCCTTTTGAATAGGACGCCTATCTTTCTTAAGACCGTGTTCAAAATTTATTGTTTTTTCAGTGCGAGCAATGAAAAGTTATTTACTGGGTTGGGCTGAAGCGTTTTCCCCTCAAAAAGATCAAACCCGTAATTTTCCAGGAATGGTATTATTTGTGCCTTTTTATTAAAACCATCGAGGTAAACCGCTTTTACTCTTTTTGATTCAAAAAAATTTCTTGCACCTTCCAATACTTCATATTCATATCCTTCCACATCAATTTTTAGTATGATAGTGTTTCCCGCGATATCAAAACTGTCTAAACGCTTTGCCTGGATCTTTACCGTTTTTTGATTTTTGAGATGGTAAGAATTCGAATGTGTTTTTTCAGCAAAAACATGCGATACAACGCCTTCAACAAACTCGAGCTCTTTATCTGTATCCGATAACGCAACATTAAAAACCTCGATGTTTTTATCTTCCGTGGTTTTCAACAAACGTTTAAATGTGTCGGGGTTTGCTTCGAATGCATATATTTTAAAGTCGTTGTACACATGCTGAAATTTTTGAAATACACAGGAAAACAATCCCACGTTGGCGCCTGCATCTATAAAGCTTGTGCCGGGTGTAATGAACGATGCAAGACTTATCAAACCGGCGGCTTCATCCTTGTATACGCTGCTCTTTAAAGCGTATTTCGAAGCCCTTAAATAACCGTTTTCTTTAATGGTATTTATATAAAAACTGGTGGTAAAAAGTTCTATGTTTTGATCTTTGTCGCCGTAAAATAATTTTGTTACCAGCCTTCTCAATAGGGGCCGCTTTATAAATTGCCTGTCAATAATTCCCATTAATTTCATTGTCTGTACGTGTTATACCGGCGATAATTTAAAATAAAGATAATTCATCAGGATTATTGTAAATACAAGTATTAAATTCAACGGGCTTTAATCTTAAGAATTGTTTTTATGCGGTTTAATAACCGCATTCAGTAACTAATGGCAAGCTGTATAAAAATTCAATAATAAAACTTCCTGCATAAACTTATATTTGTAACTGAGAAATTGATTAACCGGATGGACAATGCAGTGGTTAAAAACCGGGTTTTAATTTTACCGAAAACATTCATACTGTCTTATTTGTTTAATGGGTCTTTGCCGAACCTAACTTTAGCCTCTGCCGTGCCAAACCAGCAATTAAAACCTTCCTTTTACGTTATAAGCGAACCAATTAATAAGGCTGTTAACGACAGGCTGTTTTGTTGATGGTATGAAATATAGGAATTGAAAGCAGGTGCCTTATGAACAAACAGATGTGAGTGAGGGCGGCAACGCCGTGAATATCCATAGCGAAGAATAAAACTTATATTTAGCAAAAAACAATTTCCGGTGTATAAATTATTAATCATCATTTGCTGTCTCTGCCTTATTTTTTCTACAGGTTGTGTTTCGCGGAAGGCTTTTGAACAAGCATTGTATTTTAAAGACAGTGTAACGGAATCGGAAAAAATAATAGCCAATAATCCGGTTGTAATACGACCCGGAGACCGGCTTGGTATATCTATCACCGCCATTAACAAAACGGCAGCGGAGGAGTTTAATTCATCGGGCAGCACGGGTTCCACCGCGACGATCGGCAATATGGTCGATTCTGCCGGGAATATCCAGCTTTTACAATTGGGTACGGTACGGGCAGCCGGGCTCACCGCAGCCCAATTACAGGATACCCTGCAACAGCGTTTAAGCAACTATCTGGTAGGTCCCATAGTAACCGTTTCAATTATCAATTTCAGGATCAATATGATGGGTGAGATCGGGCATGCCGGTGTGCTGGAAGTACCCGACGGGAATATCAACATACTGCAGGCAATTACCCAGGCAGGTGATCTGAAAGGGGATGCGAGACGGGATAATATTCTGATAATACGGGAAGTGAACGGCAAAAGAGAATTTGGGAGGGTGGATATTTCGAGTAATCATGTGTTTAATTCTCCTTATTTCTATCTGCACCAAAATGATATCGTGTATATAGAACCCGACCGGAAAAAATATCAGGGAAATGATGCAGAGATGACAAGGGTCATGCGAAACTATGGTTTTGCCGTTGCAGTACTAAGTACCGTGTTGATAGTGGTGAACCTGATTAAACAGTTTTAGAAATGGCGCAGCCCCCCAAAAGTAGATTCGATAAAGAGGAAGAGAACGAGTTCTCGTTCAAGGAGTTACTGGTAAAATCAGCTAATTACCTGCCCCTGTTTGTGGTATTTTTAATTGTTTCTTTCTCGGTAGCCCTCATTTATATCCATTTCCAAACACCGCTGTACAGTACAAGTGTAAAGCTCTTGTTGAAGGATTTTAATACAAAAGGCGGGGGGCAAACAGTATCAGACCAGGTACTTCCCCAAGCAACACTAACAACAAAAACGAACCTGACGAACGAGATTGAAGTTTTAAAATCGGCAACTTTAATGGCAAAGGTGGTGGAAGACCAGCAACTGAATACGGTTTATCATTCCGTGGGAAAAGTAAATACGCTGGAACTCTTTGGCACCGATGATGCCACCAAGTTCATTAAGTTTTCAGCTATAAAAGATTCGAGCCGCTATTACACGGTGATGATACAGGTAGACGACGATGGGAATATTTATACACTAAACGGCGATAAAAAGACCAGGGTCAGGAATCATGTGCCCGTTGTAATGCCTGGTTATACTTACGTGATCAACATTGCAGATACCAAATTTTACCAGCCTGATAATAAATATACGGCCACCTGGATACCTACTTCTGTAATTGCCGCTCAATTGGCTTCCGGGCTGAATATCTATCCACTGAGCAAGGACGCCACGATCCTGATCATCGCCACTACGTCGCAGGTGCCGCTGAAATCCGAAGTGGTGCTGAACAGCCTCGTGGATGAGTATAGTAATTTCAATATAGACCAGAATAACCAGTTTGCCGATAATACTATCCATTTTATAGACGATGAACTTGGGATCATTTCAGGTGAATTGAACAGTGTGGAGAACAGTATTAAAACCTTCAAGCAACACAATGCGCTGGATATACAGGCAGAAGGTCAG
>DASZUX010000480.1:0-3796 GCA_035547455.1 Chitinophagaceae bacterium | reverse complement strand
CTTTAGCCTTTTTAACGGCCATGCTCATTGTCTCTTTTTCTTCCGGGTTGGGGTAGCCCACCGTAGGAAAATTGCCATCAGGCGTTGCCTGCCCGGTAACAATATTAACATTGGTAAACCCAAATGCCTGCAACACTTGTGGCACAAGCTTTATACCTGATCCATGTATGGGAGTATATACAATTTTAAGGTCATGCTGTTTAGCTATCACATCAGGGTAAACGCTTAATGTTTTTACCATTTTTATATACTCGGCATCCATTTCAGGGCCAATAATGGTAATGTTTGCTTCGCCGCCGCTCCATTTAATATCATCAACTGTTTTTATAGCATTCACTTCGTTCACCACATTTTTATCATGCGGTGGAACCAACTGGCCGCCGTCATTGCCATAAGCTTTATAACCGTTATATTCTTTAGGGTTATGGCTTGCGGTACACACCACGCCGCCATCGCATTGCAGCGTACGTATGGCAAAACTCAATTCAGGTGTAGGTCGCAGGGAATCAAACAGGAAAACCTTTATGCCATTGGCGGCAAAAACATTAGCAGTAGTTTCTGCAAAAAAACGGCTGTTATTGCGGCTGTCGTGGGCTATGGCTACTTTTATTTCCTTATCGCCGCATAAATGTTTCAGGTAGTTGGCAAATCCCTGGGTGGCAGTACCGATTGTGTATTTGTTCATCCTGTTGGTACCAACTCCCATAAGGCCGCGCATGCCGCCTGTACCAAATTCAAGGTTTTGATAAAACGCATCTGCCAGTTCGTCCGGGTTTTCGGCTTGTAACCTTTTAACTTCATCTTTAGTGGCCTGGTCGTAATTACCGTTAAGCCAAATATTAACTTTCTGCTGAATGGCGGCATCCATAGTTATGCTTTTTGGTTTGGACGGCAAGTTTAAGGATAATTAGCGATTTTATACCTACAAAATTTATATACCTCACCAAACTCAATATTAATACAAACAAATAATAATACGTTGTTGTTCAAAGGTATGCCCGGCTATAGACTTTTCTTCTTATCTTAGCTGTACCCCAACCCTGTAACCAAAGCCATGCTGCATGCTTAAAGTATCAAGTTACCAGATTGCGGATAGTATAGACATTAAGCAATTTAAAACAACATTTACGGCAGAGATATACCATGCCGATATGGATGAACTGTTCTACCGCATTAGCCAGCAAAAATTTATTTATGTTTTTAAATATGGCATAGTGTGTTTTTTGAACCACAGCGAAGTGGAAATGACCGCTTTTATACAGGTAATTACCCCTTATTGCAAAAACATACTTGCCGAAAGACTGAATGATGAATTTGAAATTGAAACGAATGCTGATAAACTGAATTTTGGCTACAACAAAATATCTGTGCCCCGTGCTGATGCAGACGAGTTCAGGCTTATAATGCTTAATGTATCTCAATCCGTAGCGCTTGACCATTATAGCCAGCAAACAAACATATTGCTGGAAGAAACAAATTACCATACACAGATACTCGAAAAAAAAGGTAAACTTGATATTGCTGGCAGCGACTTAAAAAAATACATAGGCCGCACGCTTAACTTAAAAAACAGGATAGCAGAAAACCTGTACATTTTTGATTCGCCCGAAGAAACCTGGGAGGATGAAAACCTTAATAAACTGGATGTTGGCCTTAAAAAAACGTTTGACCTGCAGGCGCGCTTCAGAACGATACAGGAGGGCCTTGGGATTATAAAGGAGAACCTTGAGCTTTTTAAAGACCTTTTGCAATACCGCAACAGCGTGGTGCTTGAATGGATTATTATTATTTTGATTTTTGTAGAAGTGATTAATTTGTTTGTAGAGAAAATATTTCATAAATAAGCCGAAATGGAAAAAATAAATATATCGCAAAAGCTTTCCCTGTTCAGCGATTACTGGAGCCCTAAAATTGCCGGCGAGCTTAACGGGCAGCAGGTAAAGCTTGTAAAATTTAAAGGTGAATTTGTTTGGCACAAGCACGACCATGAGGATGAGATGTTTTATGTGCTTAAAGGCTGGTTTAATATGGAGCTGCGCGACAAAATAATTACCCTGCATGAAAACGAGTTTATTATTATTCCCCGTGGTGTGGAACACCGCCCCGTTGCAGAAGAAGAAGTAAGTGTGATGTTGTTTGAACCGGGAAGCACTCTTAATACAGGCGATGTAATAAATGAAATGACAAAAGAAAATTTGCAGGTTATATAATACCCACCTTATGTTTGGCCTTTTCTCCCAAAAACAACCCCAGTGCCCGGTTGATGAGCAAACGCGGCTGTGGATGGAGCATGCCTTTTTATGGTTAACGCAGCAGTTTGGTGAAGCAGTTGTACAAAAGAAAGGAGTAATACTGCCCAACAGCAATTTCTTTCACGTTATTTATGATGGCACGATTGAGCCTTTGCATAAAACAGCGGCAATTGTAGCAAAACAAATGGATATTGATATTGACGTGATTGATTTGCATGTTTATGACCAAAATGCAAACAGGGCCATATTTACAGTAGGCGAAGATGGGCAAGGTTTGGCTGCAGGGGCATATTCAAAGAATGAAAACACAGGCAGGTATGACATTTTTATTGAGAAAACATTTTTAACACGAAAGCCCGAAGAAATACTTGCATTGCTTGCACATGAGCTTGCCCATATTAAACTGCTGGGTGAAAAAAGGCTTGAAGATAATGATGAACACCTTACTGAATTAACAACCGTATTATTTCGTAGTGTCACAGCTTGAAAATAATTAATTTTTCATGTAATTCTCCTACAACGACGAATTTAATCATCAAAAATGTAACACTTTACTAGCCAATTTCGTCTCATGAATTAAACTTATAAAAAATGAAGACCCGGATCAATTTGGCAACATTTCTGCTGCTTTACGCTTTTCAGGCTTTTAGCCAGGCAAACCTTGATACAACAAATAATTTCTCTGAACCAAAGATCATCAAACTAATAAAGACTACACCTTTAAAAAACCAGGAGAGCACTAATGCTTGCTGGAGTTTTGCAACCACTTCCTTTATTGAAACGGAAGCAATCCGCCTCGGCAAAAAACCAGTAATCCTTTCGCCGATATTTTTTACTGTTCCAACCTATATAGACAAAGCAGAAAAATACATAAGAATGCATGGAATATCATTTTTTGGAGCCGGGGACTTAACATTCAGTGCAATGAAAGCCTATAAAAATTTCGGGGCCGTACCAGAAAATGTATATGAGGGTAAGATAAATAATGGCGTAAAATGTAACTATGGAGCCATTGATGATTCTTTACTTGCCAAAGCAAAATATTATGTTGATTCCGGATTTGGTATAAAGATGACATCAGAATTATACCGGCAGGGCATTAATAATATTTTGGTAAACAACCTTGGCCCACTTCCAACGAACTTTACTTACCAGGGAAAAGAATATACTCCAAAAACTTTCGCTAACCAGATGGTTGGAATTGATCCCGATAATTATATTGAAATCACATCCTTTAATCATCATCCATTTTACACCAAATTCATTTTGGAAATGAATACGAATTGGGATTATAATTACTATTTAAACCTTCCTATCAGAGATTTCATATCCGTTATAGATTCTGCATTGAATAATGGTTATTCGTTATGCTGGGACGGAGCTAATAATGACGACGGGAATTACGGCTTTAACAATCCGGAATATTTGCATAACAATGGAGCGGCTGTTACGCAACAAATACGGCAGGACCTATTTGATTATTATAGGAATTCGGATGACCACAATATGCACATTATTGGCATTGCAAAAGATGCCAGCGGAGA
>DASZUX010000479.1:0-3145 GCA_035547455.1 Chitinophagaceae bacterium | reverse complement strand
ATATAATATGAGTGACACCCTGGAGTATAACGTATAATTAATCCTGTGGAGGAAATAAATTATAAGTAACCCGATAACGATAAACGACAACTGCTTAAACAGGTAAATTTCAGTATTGCCATGGTTGCTTTTATAGGCCAGCGAGCCAGTGGCGCTATACACTACCAGCAACGAGCTTATTGAAAGCAATATTACAGTGCCCCAGATGTAGCGGTCACCTTTTGTTTTATTAAAAAGGTGGTTACCCGCGCCACTTACTGCGGAAAACTGTGAAAATAATTTATCTGTTGTTTCGTTCATGTTCACAACGTGTTATTGACGTTTACCCGTTATTACAGTTCTTTAACGGCATCTTTAAACTGCCGGCCCCTGTCTTCATAATTATTAAAAAGATCAAAGCTTGCACAGGCCGGGCTAAGCAATACGGCTTCACCGGGGTTTGCAAGTTTAAATGCTTCCTCTACTGCTTCTTTTGCGCTTTTTGCATCCACTATAGCGGTTACTCTTCCGTCAAACGCAGTATGAATTTTTGTATTGTCTATGCCCATGCAAACAATCGCTTTCACCTTTTCAGCCACAAGCTCGTACAGTATGCTGTAATCATTCCCTTTATCAATACCTCCCAATATCAATACTACGGGCTGCTGCATACTATCCAGTGCGCTCCATGTACTGTTTATATTTGTTGCCTTACTGTCATTAATAAAATCAACACCTCTTATGCGGGCCACATGCTCCATCCGGTGCTCAAGGCCTTTGTAACTCATAATGGCCTCTCGAATTTTCTCTTTTCTCACTCCCACCAGCGCACCGCTTAAACCTGCTGCCATTGTGTTGTATTGATTATGTTTTTCCTTAACGGCAAAATCATATATGCTCATGCTTATCCTTTCATTTTGCAATCGTATCATCATTTGTTCATTTTTTATGTAAGCGCCGTTAGTAATTTCATGTTTCATAGAAAATGGTATTGGGTTAGTAAGTAAGGAAGTTGTTTTAAGATGGCTGGTAATAACCTCATCATCGTCACAATAAATAAAATAATCACCTGCCTGCTGGTTTTCAATTATCCTGAATTTGCTTTTAATATAATTTTCAAACCTGTATTCGTACCTGTCCAAATGGTCTTCTGTTATATTCAGCAGCACAGCTATATCAGGCCTGAAGGTTTTAATATCATCCAACTGGAACGAGCTAATCTCAGCCACATACAACGGCTTTGGGTTTTCTGCTACCTGCTTTGCAAAAGAGTAACCAATATTGCCCACCAATGCACAGTCAAGCCCGCCGGTTTTGCATACATGGTACACCATGGTGGTGGTGGTACTTTTACCATTGCTGCCTGTTATAGCTATTATTTTGCTATCGCCTTTATAGCGGTACGCCAGTTCTATTTCACTTATTACCGGTATGCCCTTTGCCCTTATCTTTTTAACCAATTCATTCTTCTCCGGTATCCCGGGACTCTTTACTACTTCCGCAGCGCTAAAAATTTTTTCCCAGGTATGTCTACCTTCCTCAAACTCAATATCATTTTCAACCAGTTCTTTTTTATATTTCTGCTTAATAACACCACTGTCACTTACAAATACTTCAAACCCTTTTTGCTTTGCCAATAATGCTGCACCTATGCCGCTTTCCGCAGCACCAAGCACAACCAGCAGGTTTTGTTGTTTTGTATTTGACGATTCGTTTACCATTTTCCTCTTCCTGTTTTATCTCACTTTAAGTGTAACTATGGATGTAATGACGCATAGTATTGTTATTATCCAAAACCGCAGTACTATTTTATTTTCGTGAAACCCTTTTTTTTGGTAGTGATGATGCAGAGGGCTCATCAGGAATATCCTCCTGCCCTCTCCATACTTCTTTTTTGTATATTTAAAATAGCTTACCTGAACCATCACGCTTACCAACTCTACCAGGAATACACCGCAAAAAATAGGTATCAGCAGCTCCTTGCGAACAATAATGGCAAGCGATGCAATAATGCCGCCAAGCGCAAGGCTGCCGGTATCGCCCATAAATACCTGCGCGGGAAAAGCATTGTACCAAAGAAAACCCACACATGCCCCTACAAACGCCCCAATAAAAATTGACAATTCGCCAAGATTGGGGATATACATTACATTGAGATAGCTTGCAAAATTGTAGTTACCGCTTACATATACGAATATGCCAAGACCCGCCCCTATTATAGCACTTACGCCTGCGGCAAGACCATCAAGACCATCAGTAATATTTGCACCATTTGATACAGCAGTGATGATAAATGTTACAATGATGATATACGCAATCCAGGTGTATTTTTCAGCGGCTTCTTTACCCATCCAGCTTAACAACCAGCTATAATTAAACTCGTGGTTTTTTATAAAGGGGATAGTGGTAATTGGTGTTTGTACTTTTACATACCTCACATCCACCCCGTTAACTTTATGCACTACAACGTTTGTATCGTTAGCCAGCCTTTCCCCGGGATGCAATACCTGTTTGGTACTTTGCTGCCCCACCAGTTCTCTTTCAACAGTAACGTTGCTGTTAAAATAAAGAGTAAGGCCAACAATAATACCGAGGCCTACCTGACCAATTATTTTTGATACACCTGCAAGACCGTCTGAATCCCTCTTCTGGTATTTTTCACCACGCTCCTGCGCCTTTTTGCGGGCCTTTAATTTTAAATAATCATCAAGAAAACCAATAGCACCCAGCCAAACCGTGCACAAAAGCATTAACCTTATATATGCCTTATTCAAATCAGCAAACAGCAGGGTAGGTATTAATATGCCCATTAATATAATAATACCACCCATAGTTGGGGTGCCCTTCTTTTGCTGTTCACCGGCAAGACCAAGATCACGAACAGTTTCGCCTATTTGCTTTCTTTTAAGCAGGTTAATAATGCGTTTGCCATATACCGCGGCTATTACAAGAGACAGCAATATTGCCATAGCAGCCCTGAACGTAATGAACTGGAACACACCGGCACCGCTTAAGTTAAACTCCTGTTTTAACCATGTAAATAAATAGTACAGCATATAACTACTGTTTAATACGTTGTTTGTTCCGGTTTATTTGCCCAGCATTGCAAACATTTCACCCAACTCCTCTTTATCATCAAAATGCAGCCGCTCATCTTTTATTATTT
>DASZUX010000478.1:0-3488 GCA_035547455.1 Chitinophagaceae bacterium | reverse complement strand
TGGGTATGCTTCCGCCGCCACGCACAGGTATCGGCGGCTTGCCAAAACTTGTTTCAAGCGCCTTTGCTGCAGCCTTATATTCAATGGTGTTCATCGGTGTAAGGTAGGGGTCGCCGCCATGGAACACGGTTGTTTTAATGGTAACATACCCCGGCGCAATAGCGTGCAGGTGGTTAACCAGCAGCTTTTCCATAGCTTCACTTTTTTGGTTGGGCACCAGCCGGCACGAAATTTTTGCATACGCTTTTGACGGCAGTACGGTTTTGGCGCCCTCGCCTGTATAACCGCCCCAAATGCCGTTTATTTCAAGTGTAGGCCGTATGCCGGTGCGCTCGTTGGTACTGTAACCTTTTTCTCCCCATAGTTCTTTCACATCAAGGTCGGCTTTGTATTCAGCTTCATTATAGGGCGCTTTGGCCATCGCTGCTCTTTCCGCAGGCGTAGCTTCAATTACGTCATCATAAAAACCGGGTATGGTTATGTGGTTATTTTCATCGTGCAGGCTGGTAATCATGTGGGCCAGTATGGTAATAGGATTGGCAACGGCGCCACCATATACGCCGCTGTGCAGGTCGCGGTTAGGGCCGGTTACTTCCACTTCAATGTATGTTAATCCACGTACGCCAACGTCAATGCTCGGGTTTTCCATGCTTAGCATGGCGGTATCGCTTATCAGTACTACATCAGCAGCCAGCAGGCCTTTGTGTGTAGCCAAAAAATCTGCTAAGTGTTTTGAACCTATCTCTTCCTCACCTTCAATAATAAACTTTATGTTTACCGGCAATGTGTTGGTAGCTATTAGCGTTTCCAGCGCTTTTACGTGCATAAAAAACTGGCCTTTGTCGTCGGCTGAGCCGCGTGCATAAATTTTGCCGTCTTTAATAACAGGGTCAAACGGGGGGCTGTTCCAAAGGTTAAGCGGGTCAGGCGGTTGCACATCATAGTGGCCGTACACCAGCACGGTGGGCTTTAATGTATCAATTATCTTTTCACCATATACAACGGGGTGCCCTGCTGTTTCAAATATCTCTGCTTTGTCAACACCGGCTTTAAGCAGGTGCTGCTGTACAGCCGCAGCGCAGGTAACCATGTCCTGTTTATGTTCGCTGCGGGCGCTTACGCTGGGTATGCGTAAAAGGTTTAGCAACTCGTCTAAAAAGCGTTGTTTGTGTTGTTGCTGGTAATCGTTCCACACCTGCATAATCTATTTTTTTAGCTGCCCTTGGGGCAAGAATGATGAATAATTTAAAAAGACGAATGTAGGGAGAAATGATGATAATGCCGGGTGGGGTATAACTGGTTTTTAAACAATATGTTAATCCCTGCAATGCTATTAAGGCCTCATTAAACTTTTTTGCTGCCCTGCCATCTCATAATAAACAAAACAAATACATTATGAAACAGTTACTGCACAAAATAGCTTGCTTTCTTGTTAATGGCAGCGAGTTGAAAGAAGGTGTTGAATATGTTGTTTTAGCAAGCAATATATAATTAACATAAAAACATTATCAAACAAAATAAAACAGGTTGTATGAAACAGTTATTACACAAAATCGCTCATTTTATTATGTATGGCAGCAAGTTAAAAGCCGGGGAAAAATACGTTATACTGGTTAGTAATATTTAAACAGCTATGTATTTTTATTTGCTTCATTTTCATCAATGCAGAACAAAACAAAGCATGTTTTGTGACAGCAGGCACACCTTTGCAGGTTAGGTGCCTGTTGGTGTGTAAGCCTGCGGCACTAACTGTTACAGTAAGCTGGCCGTGATAGCCTTGTCAATATTCGCCAGCCCTTTTTCAAATGCATCTCTTGTTTCCCAGCCAAATCCCAGCCTGAAGTTTCTTTTGCTTTGCTCAAACCAGTGGCCCGGGCCTATGTATGTTTTGTGCTCGTGAAGCAGTGTTGAATAAAATTGTTCCGCGTCAATGTTAATTTCTTTTTTAAACCGCGGAAAGCAAACAACACCGCCGCCCGGCTTTACCCATTCAATACACGGGTGGTTATCAAGCCATTGCTGCAGCATGTTAAAGCAATAAATAACCTCCTGTTGTATGCCGGCAAAATAAATGTCTTTTTTCAGCAGGTACTGGTAGCATATTTCTTCATCCACTACTGAGTTACAAATGTGCACCTGCTCTTTGGCAGCCAAAAAAAGGTATTGCAGCGCTTCGTCTTGTGTTATTAACCACCCAAGCCTTATGCCTGGTATGCCGTACGCTTTTGATGCGGAGGAAACGCTTATAGCCTTTGGGCCTAATGCTGCCGCCAGCGGTGCGGGTTGCGTAAAACTAAGGTTGCGATAAGTTTCATCTGCCAGCAGGTAGCAATTGGTTGCTTCGCAAATCGCGTAAAGTTCCTTTATTGTGGCTGCCGGCATTTGTACGCCGGTGGGGTTATGCGGGGTAGTAATGCTTATAAGTTTTGTATTAGGCTGTATAGCTTTAATTACTGCATTAACATCCAGTATGTATCCCTCCTCAAATTTTAAGTCAATAAAACTTATTTCACTGCCTATTGCCCTGGGTGTTTCAATATTGGTGGCGTAGTTGGGGCGCACCACAATTAAATGGTCATCTTTTGTAAGCAGGGATGAATGTATAATAAATAATGCCCCTGCTGCACCCACGGTCAGTAATACATCGGCCGGTGTAATGCCATTGAATTCGCCCGCTATTAAAGCCCGCAGGGCCGGGTTGCCAATATGGTCGCCGTAGCATAGTATGGTGTTGTTAAGGTTTATACCAATATCTTTAAAGGCAACATCCCGTACTGAGCTTTCGGCAAGGTTACATTCAATGGTATTGTAACCAAGGCTTTCAGGCGATTCTATCTCTATGGGCATGCGGGTGTATTGCATAAATGGCATATTTAATTAATTGGCAAGGCGGGCTGCCCGCCGTTGGCTCATTGTTTTTTTACAGCGCACAGCAAAAGCTGCCTGTTACACAAAATGGCGTGTATGTTAATTTGTTTCTCTTACTTTTAAATGCGAAATTATAGTTTCTATGCTGTTAAGAGCCCTGTTGGTAGATGACGAAGACCATAATTTGAATATACTGCAGTTTATGCTGCAAAATGACTGTGAAGATGTTGAAATTGCCGGCATAGCCAAAAATGCGCAGCAGGCAAGGGATTGGCTAAAGGAAAACAAGGCCGATGTTGTTTTCCTGGATATTAACATGCCGGGCGAAAATGGGTTCCAGTTTCTCGCCAGCCTGCCCCGCCATGAGTTTAAAATAGTATTTGTTACCGCACACAACGAGTTTGCACTGCAGGCCATAAAGGCCAGCGCTGTTGACTATATTTTAAAGCCTGTTAATATTGCAGAATTGCAGCGCGCAGTTGAAAAAGTAAAGCTGCTGGTTGCCAGCCCTGCAGCAGCATCGCAAAACAGGCAGTTGGTAGAACACCTGCTGCAGGTTATCAGCAAAAAAGCCCCGCCAAAAAAAATTGCCCTGCCGCAGTTGGGCGGTATAAATTTTT
>DASZUX010000477.1:0-6215 GCA_035547455.1 Chitinophagaceae bacterium | reverse complement strand
AATGCTGCAACAGAAGCAGTAAAAAGTATAAAAGTAGGTTTGGGGATGGAAGGAGGTATCCAAATGGGGCCGCTTATTAATCAAAAGCAACAACAACACGTATTGCAGGTTATTGGCGAGGCAGAAACCAGCGGGGCCACTGTCATACAGGGCGTAGCTCCTGGTAATAAAGGGTGGTTTGTACCTCCTACCCTGCTAAGTAATATTGATGCAGACAACGAAGCTGTAAATAAAGAAATTTTCGGTCCTGTTATGCCGGTAATACCTTTTGCGGGCAGGGAGGAAGTAGTTGAATGGGCCAACAGTACACCGTACGGTCTTGCGGGTTATGTATGGACAAATAGTGTACAGGATGCCTTCTTTTTTTCAGAAAAGCTTGAGTTTGGTATGGTAGGTATAAACGAATGGGCGCCACACGCAACAGAAGCGCCGTTTGGCGGATGGAAACAAAGCGGCATAGGGCACGAAAGCGGCAGCGAAGGGTTATATGAATACATGGAGAAGAAATTAGTAAGCTGGGGTGGACTATAAAACGTTTTATCATTCAGCAATATATTAAGCAGCCACATAACTAAACTGTAAACGCTTGAATTACGGCATCCTTTCATTAATCCCGCCGCTGGTAGTAATTGTGCTGGCAATAAAAATGCGTACATCATTTGAGCCGCTGCTTATTGGCTGCCTGGTGGGTTTTGTTATTATTGCGCTTCACAACCACAGTAATTTTTTTACTGACTTTGTACATTCAATGATGACGGTTATAGGCGACCCCAGCCCCAGCGGGTCGGTTTGGGTTATACTGGTGTGCGGGTTATATGGTTCACTTATCGGGTTGATGATAAGAAGCGGGGGCACTTTTAAATTCAGTGACTGGGCGCTGCAAAAAATAAAAACGCAGCGCGGGGCGCTGATGGGTACCTGGGTATTGGGATTACTAATTTTCCTGGATGATTATTTAAGCGCCCTTACTGTTGGGCTTTCCATGCGTAAAATAACCGACCGGTTTAAAATACCGCGTGAAAAGCTGGCCTATATTGTAAACACAACAGCCCCGCCATGGAGCGTTATAGCACCTATATCCACATGGACAATTTTTATAGGAAGCGTGCTGGAAACTTCAAATGTGGCGCCGCATGGCAAGGGTCTTGCCACCTACTGGAAAATGATACCATTTGTGTGTTACGGGTATATTTCAGTACTGGTTATCCCACTCTTTATCTACGGTGTACTGCCATGGTTTGGCAAAATGAAAAAGGCCGATATAAGGACCGCAGAAACCGGCAGGCTAACTGAGACTGATTTCAGTATGGCCGTAACGCTGGATGTTTCGCTGTTCAGTACAAAAAAATCACCCACAATTGTTTATTTCCTGCTGCCCGTAATGGTATTGCTTGCCGCCACTATTTTTTTTGATATTGATGCCCTGAAGGGAGTTATGGTGGCCGTAGCTTTTACATTTATATATTACCTGATCGTAAAGCTGGCTACATTTCAACAACTGTCAGAAACTATGTTCAGCGGCTTTAACAGCATGGTGTATGCCTTAGCAATCTTGATGATGAGTTATGTTTTGAAAGATGTAAACGATAAAATGGGGCTTACACAATATGTACTGCATGGTGTATCGCCTTATGTAAGCAGGCAGTTGCTGCCATTAATTGTTTTTGTATCACTTTCGCTTATATCTGTAACCACGGGGTCGTCGTGGGGGTTGTATGCTATAGCCATACCGTTAGTGGTGCCGCTTGCAGCAAGCCTGCATTCCAATGTTTTGTTAAACTGCGGGGCCGTTATTAGCGCCGGTGTATTTGGCGCAAATGCGTGTCTTTACTCAGATGCAACTGTGTTAACCGCGCAAAGCACTGAATGTAATAATATGGAACATGGCCTGTCGCAATTGCCCTATGCGCTGGTATCGTTCGGGCTTTCGGCAGTAGCGTACCTTGTATTAGGATGTATTTATTAGCATTGTCATCAAGTTTTAGATAATTATGCTTTACCAGGAAGTTATAGCAAACCATATAACCATTACCAGCATGCTGCCGGAGTATGCTGAGCAATTAGAGGTGTTGCATAGGGTGGTATTTCCCAATCTAGCAGAAGATGAATTGCTGCATGCAAAACAGTACCGGAAGCATATTGAGATTTTTCCGGAAGGCCAGTTTGTGGCGTTGGATGGAAACCGGGTGGTAGGTGCCACCTCGTCTATCCGTTATCATTTTGACATTAACCACCAGCAGCATCACAGTTTTTACGAGGTAATGGGTGGCGGCTGGTTTACCACGCACGACCCGCAGGGGGAATGGCTGTACGGTATGGATATCAGCGTTCACCCGGCATACAGAGGCAAAAGCATTGCGCGTGCGTTATACAGGGCGCGTCAGCATACCTGCACAGCGCTTGGGCTAAAAGGGCAAATGACCGTGGGCATGCTGAACGGCTATGCCGGTGTACGCGACATTATGAGCATTGAAACGTACTACGAAAAAGTTAAGGCCCATGAGTTGTTTGACCCAACAGTATCGGTACAGGAAAAAATAGGGTTTACCATTGTCGGTTTGATGAAAGATTATTTAAACGACAGTACCTGCGGTAACGCAGGCGCTGTAATAGTATTGCCGGCCAATGTAAAAATATAAATAATAAAACGCATCAATATGTCACACATTAATTTGGTTACAGAAATTCCCGGCCCAAAAAGCAGGGCTATGCTTGAGAGGAGAAAGAACGCATTGCCTGCGGGGTTGGCAAAATCAACTGAAGTGGTGGTTGAAAAAGCAGAAGGCGGTATAGTATGGGATGCCGACGGCAACCAACTGCTGGATTTTGCAGGTGGTATAGGTATGATAAATATAGGCCACAGGCCCGGTACTGTAGTAAACGCCGTTAAGGAGCAGCTTGATAAGTATATACATACCTGCTCGCTGGTTACTACCTACGAACCGTATATAGAACTGGCGGAGTTACTTAACAGACTCACTCCCGGGGACTTTCCCAAAAAAACACTATTGTGTAATACCGGTACGGAGGCTGTTGAGAATGCCGTTATGCTGGCTCGTTATTATACAAAACGACCCGGTATAATATGTTTTGAAGGTGCTTACCATGGCCGTAGTTTGTTAACGCTTTCCCTTACCAGTAAATACGGGCTTTTTAAAAAAGGTTTTGGTTCCTTTGCAAGCGATATTTACCGCCTGCCTGTACCTAATATGTACAGGGTGCCGGAGGGCATGACTGAAGATGAAGACCTGCAGTGGAGTATAAACAATTTAGACCACGCTTTGATAGCGCAGGTTGATGCTGAAGCTGTAGCTGCTATAATTATAGAGCCGGTGCTGGGCGAAGGCGGTTTTGTACCTGTGCCCGCCCCGTTTTTAAGGAAAATAAGGGAAATATGCGATAAACACGGCATTGTGATGATTACGGATGAGATACAATGCGGCAGCGGGCGTACCGGGAAACTGTTTGCTATTGAGCACAGCAACGTTGTGCCTGATATTGTTACGGTTGCAAAATCCATGGGAGCGGGAATGCCGGTGAGTGCGGTAGTTGGCAAGGCTGCAATTATGGACTGCACCCATTTGGGCGGCGTAGGCGGTACTTACGGCGGTAGCCCGGTATCTGCGGTAGCCGCAATAGAAACGCTTAAGATAATCAGTTCAGAAGATTTCCTGGAAAGAGCCAAACATGTGGGAGAACTTATACATGCGCGGCTTAAAAGCTGGAAGGAAAAATATACTATTATTGGAGATGTACGCGGCGTTGGTGCAATGCAACTGGTAGAATTTGTAAAAGACAGAGAAACAAAAGAACCTGATATGCAGACCGCGATGGAGGTACTGAAAGATGCTGTTAGTAACGGTATCATTCTTATACGTGCAGGGTTGTACAGCAATTGTATACGCCTGCTTCCTCCTGTTGTTATGACGGATGAACAATTGCATGAAGGCCTCTCCGTACTGGAAATGGCTATTGCAAAAAAGGCTTTCTGATAGATAAATTTACAGTTTCAACTTATCAATGTTACGGTTATGCTGGTACAAATTGCCAAAACAGAAGCAGATATATTAAAATGCTGGGAGGTATTAAGTGTATTGAGACCACATCTTAAAAAAGAGACTTTTGTGGCAACTGTGCAGGAAATGATGCACGAAGGTTATGTGCTGGTCTTTATTGAGGAGGGCGGTAAAGCTGTTTCTGCTGCAGGTTACAGGTACCTGCAGTATTTATACATAGGCAAACATTATTATATTGACGACCTTTCAACCCTGGAGGAAGCAAGAGGCAAAGGCTATGGCGGTATGTTGCTTGACTATGTTTCAAGGGAAGCTAAGAAAAATAACCTGGCCGCGGTAACCCTTGATTCAGGCTATACCCGCAATACCGCGCATCGCCTGTACTTAAACAAAGGGTTTAAGCTGGCAGCTCATCATTTTGAAAAAAGATTTTAAATAAAAGTATGCCTGCGCAGTTAATCGTACATAACGCTGACATATTAACGCAAAATGTTTACCAGCCTGTTGTGCAGGCTTTTGCTGTTAATGACGGAAAGTTTATTGCGACGGGCCGTGATGAAGAAGTTTTGCAACTGAGGCAACCCGATACTATACTGGTTGATGCGGCAGGCAAAACTATATTGCCTGGCTTTATTGATGCACATATACATATTTGGAAGGTAGGTAATCTTAAAACATTCCTGCTAGATTTGCGGGGCATCAGCAGTATTGAAGAAATGCAGGATAAATTGAGTGACTTTATCCGGCAAAACCCCGGCGGCGGCTGGATACAGGCAAGGGGGTTTAATGAAGCCGGCATGAAGGAAAAAAGGTTGCCGGATAGGGCAGATTTAGACAAAATAACTGCAACCCGGCCGTTATGGGTTATACGCACGTGTGCGCATATTGGCATAGCTAATACTAAAGCTATGCAACTGGCGGGTATTTCTGCGGGAATGCATATACCGGCTGGCGGAGAAATGCGAATAGATGCGGGCGGAGCACCCAATGGAATATTTACCGAAACAGCCCTGGGGTTGGTAGCAAATGCTATCCCGCCCTATTCACCTGCTGATTATGAAAGAATGATTATTTCAGCCGAAGAAGAAATGTTGCGTTATGGTATTACTTCCGCTACTGACCCTGCAGTAATGCCCGGATTGCTTAGTTGCTACCTCGCAATGGAACAACAAAATAAACTCAGGGTTCGTGTAAATGCTTTTCCTGTAAGGGTACCCGATGGCAGTGAAGAAATACTTCCCCTCCCTTCACTTTATCATTCCGGCAGGCTTTCTGTTAACACGGTTAAATTTTTTGCAGACGGTGGTCTGAGTGGAATGACTGCGGCAATGAATAAACCCTACAAAAATTCGTTGTCGCATGGCATACTCCGGTTAAGAGAAGATTTTTTTTATTCCGCTGCCAAAGAAGCTGCTGATAAAGGATTTTGCATAGCAACACACGCTATTGGCGATAAAGCTATTGACGTAGTGCTGAATGTATATAAAGCACTATTTGAAGGTGGCAAAACCGGCATGCGCATTGAACACCTTGGTTTACCCAATGCAGAGCATTTGCAAAGTATGCAGGCAATGAATGTGCATTGTGTATCGCAAAGTATCTTTTTGAAAGAACTTGGAAAGAATTTTGAGATGTACCTTGAGCAGGAGCGGTTATCACGTTGTTACCCTTATCGCAGCATACTTGATGCGGGTGTGAACCTTGCTCTTTCAAGTGATGCCCCGGTTGTAAAAGATTTTAACCCGTTTACCGGTATAAAATCTGCCATTTTCAGAAGAACCAGTGAGGGCGGCATAATTGGACCTACAGAGAAAATATCGTTACACGAGGCTATACACGCTTATACAATGGGTGCAGCTAAAGCCAACGGCAATCCCGGCGAAACTGGCAGTATTGAGGCCGGTAAGCATGCTGATTTTATAATACTTAACAAAACGCTTGGTCATTCTATACAGGAGGATGAACAACTTTCTGTACTTGCCACATGGATAAATGGCGAAAAATTATTTGGGTTATAAGAGCTATCTTATAAGTACAACCGTACCTTTTCTGTAAATATTTCCACAAATGGTGGTTGCTTTTATTTGGTAAACATAGGTGCCGGGGGGCTGTGGAACGCCTTTAAATGTTCCGTCCCAGCATTTGCCGGCATCCCCTGTATAAAATACCCTGTTACCCCAGCGGTTATATACTTCAAAC
>DASZUX010000476.1:0-4114 GCA_035547455.1 Chitinophagaceae bacterium | reverse complement strand
AGGTGTGCGAATGCCCCTGCGCTGTATTTTCTCAGTCATTATACTGCCGTTTTTAAGCAGGAAGAATGATACAAAATATGCCGCGGTACATGCACCCAGCAAAGGCAGCAGGCCATGTGGCTGTGCTGTGGTTTCAAAAGCAAAAATTATACTGGTTAAAACGGCGCGCGATGCACCGGCAAACATTGCAGCCATGCCCACCAGCGCTGCAGTAGCTATATTAATTCCAGAGCCTGGAAACAACTGTAATATCCATACGCCCATCAGCGCCCCGAAAGCGCCGCCGATAGTGAAAAGTGGTGCAAGCGTACCGCCGGAGGTACCGCTGCCCAGGGATATTACCCACGACAGGTATTTAAGCACACAAAGCGTAAACAGCATAGTTAAAGGCAATGCGCCGGTAAGCAAACCGGTAATATTATCATATCCTACACCCATGGTGACAGGAGCAAAATAGCCAATAACACCAACGGCTACAGCGCCTATCGCTGGCCACCACATCCAGTGTACAGGCAGTTTCTCAAACGTGTCTTCTACCCAGTACACCGATTTTGAAATAAACGACGCGAAAACGCCTGTTACAGCGCCCATTAAAACATATACCAGCAACGCCGTACTTGATGGTTCAGGAATGCCGGGCATGGCGAAAACCGGCGCCGTACCAAAAAATACCAGGTGCATGGCAGCACCTGCTGCACATGAAAGTGCTACAGGTATGATAGATCTTGGTGAAAACTCAAAAAGCAACAGCTCAATAGCCAGCAAAACAGCAGCCAGCGGGCTGCCAAATATAGCTGCCATGCCGGCACAGGCGCCTGCTGCAAGTATAATTTTTCTTTCGCTGGCTGAAATATGCATTATCTGCCCGGTTAATGAACCAAATGCGCCCCCGGTGGCAATAATAGGGCCTTCAGCGCCAAAAGGGCCTCCCGTGCCTATAGATATAGCTGCAGACAGAGGTTTTAAAAAAGTAATTGCAGGGGGTATTTTACTCTTGTTAACAATAATATTCTCCATAGCTTCAGGTATGCCATGGCCCCTTATAGCCGCGCTGCCGAAGCGTGCAATAATACCAACTATAATACTGCCGGCTACAGGCACAAAAACTACCAGCCAGCCCCAATGGTTGCCGGCAGGGGAGGATGCTTTGAAAGAAAACTCTTTATAAAATGCAAGGTTGGTAATAAGCTGTATAAGTAGTACAAGTGCCTTAGCCACTACGCCAATAATAACCGCATTTATTATAGCCTGCAGGCTGAGAAAGAATACGCGTGCCGAAAGTACAGGTTTTTCCTGCAGGGTATCGCCAGTATCGTCAAAAGCATTGCCAAGCGAAGGGGAAACGGGTATTGCTTCCATGTTTGTTGTTCTCTTCATGTATAATCTGTCAATTTGTTTACCTGCTTGCAAAAATATTGCACAATTAATATTATATTTGTAAAATTTTATATTTTTTATCATTAAAATATTAAATAAGCAATATTTTAAATAACTGCTGGTAAAATAATATATTGCACGCATGAAAGAAATGCCGGGAAGTTGTAATATTAAAGACTGTTTTTTATGCCGGTTTTGCGAACCTGAATGGCTGGGAGTTGTGTCACAAAACAAAAAGAATTTTTATTTTGCCAAAGGCGAAAAAATTTTTGAAGAAGGCACACCCGTAACAGGCATTTATTTTGTGTACAAGGGCGTTGTTAAGGTGCATAAGCAATGGGGTAATGAAAAGGATTTAATTATACGCTTTGCCGCAGACGGCGATATGCTTGGACACCGTGGCATAAGTGACGGGGCTGTGTACCCGGTATCTGCAACTGCTATGCAACCCACTGTTATTTGTTTTATGGATAGTGGTTTTTTACAGTCAACCATTAATATAAATCATGGTTTTACAGTTAAGCTTATGATGTTTTATGCAAGGGAACTGCAGGCAACAGAACAGCGCATGCACATGCTGGTGCACATGGACATAAAAGGGCGCATAGCAAGCAACCTGCTGGCATTAAGGCAGCAGTTTGGGGTTGACGGCAAAGGCTATCTTGGTTTAATATTAAGCAGGCAGGACCTTGCATCGTTTGCAGGCACAACTTATGAAAGTGTTTTCAGGGTGTTAAATGAGCTTGTAAAAGACAAACACATTTATATAAAAAACAAAAGTATAAAGCTTGTGAATGAAGAAGCCCTGCAGGCTTTTACAAGGGCTGTTTAAAACGTGCAGGGTACTTTATATGCAACACATAAACGCTATTGTTGCCCATGCGTTTCCATTACAGGCCGGTTTTTTATCCAAGTGATTTTATAAAATCGCTTACCAGGTAGCTTACCAGTTTTCCGGTACTTTCATCTTTACGTCCATCTTCAAGGTGGGTAGCGCCTTCGCAAATATGCAGGTAAGCAACGCGGCTGTCTGCGGCAGCAAAGGCAATAAACTGCCTTGCATGCAGGGCGCTTATTCCTGCTGGCGTTACAGCGCTGCTTAATGTATTTTGAATACTGTCAAGGTCAAGCTCAATACCGCAATGCGTATCTGCTGTAAAGCCGGTAGCATGAGCTACTGCCTGTAAAAATGTACGTTTTTCATGCAAAAAAATATCTTCGTAGGTAATTACATCTAAAAAAGGGTCATTTACAATATCTACCCACACATTCTGCGGCAGGTAGTTTTCATGCAGGCCCACAACGCAGTATTTATCAAGATAGCCGTCTTCGTCAGCGTACCTGAAAGCGTTGCCGCTGTGCCGGCCTTCGGCAGGCCTGTAGTCAGCATGTGCATCAAGGTTTATAGCGTTTATTTGTGTCAATGGTATAACTCCCGCCTTAAACAATCCTTTCGCGGCCCCCTTTATACAACCGTATGCATTATTATGGCCCCCGCCAATAATAATGGGTATTTTATTATTTTCCGTTATCACCTTTACCAGGTGTTCTACTGCATCATCAATTTCCACTACAGCGTGGCGGTAGGCGTCCAGCCGTTCTTCGCCGCTGTGCGCATTGCTTTCAATAAGCCCTGCCAGTTGGGTAAAATCAAGATGCCCAAGTACCAGCACCTCATCTCCCATAAAAAAATCATTGCTCTGCACATTTAAAAAAGCCTGTAAAAAAGGCACCCACACACTGGCAGCGCCGCCAATGCCAATGTTAGCTTTAATACCTATATCTTCAGGTACACCGGCAATTACAAATTTTGCAGGGCAGGCGGCAATGGCTTCGGCAGGCGTAATGCCTTCTTTTACCAGTTGTACGCGTTCGCCAATTTTTGTCTCAAACCGTCGCAGCCTGGTTAATGACAGCACATCGTGCCTGTTGTAAGTTTTCAGGTATTTCATGGCAAGGTCGTTAATCGTTAAAAATCTTCCCGCTGCATTTCAGCCGGTTGTTTCTTGTAAAAGATTACCCCGAACATCATAATCACGCCGGTTACTATAATTACAAAAAACAGGATACTGTTATTAAAGGCATCCAGGTGTAATGCAGCGGGAATTTTATAAAATAACAAAATAGTTATCAAACCGCGCGGAATAAAAAGCGTTTCAGGATAAACATTTTCATTAAGAAAGAATTTCAGGTACAGGTAGCGCAGCAGCAGCAGGATAATTACTATAATGCTGCCGGCTACAACCACTTCGTTAGTGGTTATAGATCTTAAATCAATGGTAAAACCAAAAAGTATAAAGAAAAAAGTGCGGATAAGAAACGCTGTTTCGGCAGTAATAGAGTGCAACAGGTGCACTGTTTCCTGCACCCTTGCTTCAGGAAAAAGCCGTGTAAGCCGGTTTTGAGGCATAAGACCCCAGTTGTTAACAAGCAGGCCAAATACGAGTATAATCAGCAAAGAGGGGAGATCCAGCATTTTGCCCCCTTCGTAAAGCATAATAAGCAGGGCAAACACCAGGAAAAAGCGTATGTTCATTATGCTGCGGGTAAGCAACAGGAACAGTATAAACGAGCAAACTACCGATAACACAATGGCTATGATAATATTAAGCCCGAAAAAGCCAAATGATGACAGCGTAAGGGTTTCTTTGGCAGTAAAATAATTAAAGGCGAGAATGCCCAGGATGTCAGAAAATGATGCCTCGTATACCAGGAACTCTTTTTTGGTTTCAGATAA
>DASZUX010000475.1:0-1802 GCA_035547455.1 Chitinophagaceae bacterium | reverse complement strand
GAAAAGCAGCGTTTAAGCATTGCCCGTTCATTACTGCGCAAACCACACCTGCTGATATTTGACGAAGCCACTTCCTCATTAGATTCAATTACCGAAGAAGAAATTACAGCTACCATAAAGCAAATCTCCAACGAGAAAGACCAGATAACCGTGCTTATTGCACACCGCCTTAGCACGATTATGCATGCTGACAGAATTTATGTTTTGGAGAAGGGGCAAATTACCGAAACAGGCACCCATTATGAATTGCTTGAAGAAAAGGGCCTGTATTACGCTATGTGGCGGCAGCAGATTGGTGAAAGGAAGTATGCTGTTGCCGGCGGCAACGGTACACCTGCAGCGGCGATGAGGCAGAAGATGTGAGAGGGTGAACAGTGAAAAGGCAAAAGTGCGAGACCTGAAGAAGAAAGAAAGGGAGGGTAAGGGCCTGTAACAAGAAAATTTTGTATAAAGCTTTATTTTACCATGTGAACTTATGTATAACAGCCCCGGCTTTTAAGTTGCCGGGGCTTTTTATTTTAGCTTGCCCTTTTGCCGTGCATCAGCATATTTACGGCGTGGTCAAAACTACCTGCGCGTACTACTTCGCCTGCATTTACAAAAAATATCTCATCCGCATTTTGAATAGTGTTAAGCCTGTGCGCTATTATTACCCTTGTGGTACTTTCGGGCAGGCGGTTTAATATGTCTTCCAGTATCTGCTCTGTAACAGTGTCAATATTAGCAGTAGCTTCATCCAGGATAAGCAGTTCCGGGTCTCTCAGCACTGCACGCATAAAGGCAATTAACTGCTTTTGCCCAAGGCTTATCGTGTCGCCGCCGGCAGCTACAGGCGTATCAAGGCCCTTATCAAAAATTGCCAGCAACCCTTCAAGGTTTGCATCTTTTATTACATCTTCAAGCTGCTCATTACTGTAACCCTCATATTTTGTATTGCCATATAATATGTTATCTTTTACAGTTCCTGTAAACAAAAAAGGTTCCTGCAAAATAAACCCGATTTTTCCAGCCCGGTCTTCCGGCGTATATGAACGTATATCTTTACCTTCCAGCAATACTTCTCCTTTAACGGGGTCGTATAACCTTGCTATCAGCGATGCCGTAGTGGTTTTACCCCCACCTGTGGGCCCTACCAGTGCATAAGTTTTGCCACGCTCCAACTCAAAACTTATATTGTGTAATATCTCCTTATCATCAGTATAACCAAAATGCACACGGTTAAATGCCAGCAGCGCATTGCTTTTACTTGCTGCTTTACTGCTAAGCACAGGCAGGTTAGACTCAAGCCCGAGTATTACCGATATCCTGTCCCAACCGGCCATCGCCACCTGGAAGTTTGCCCATAACGCAGCAAGCTGCCTTAACGGGTTATAAAACTGAGTAGCATACGCCAGGTACGATACCAGGTAGCCCACGTTAAACTCTCCCACCGTAATAAGGTGTACGCCATAAATTAATACAATTAACTGCGCTATGCTGGCAAACAAGCCATATACCGGCAAAAATATATTGTTGGCAAGCCCTGCGCCTACCGCGGTACTGTAGTTTTGCCGGTTTACATCCTCAAAACGTTTCCTGAAATAGTCCCTTCGGTTAAAGGCTATAATTACCTTAAAGTTGTTAAGGCTTTCCTGTATCTCCGCACTCAGGCCGCCGGTGCTTTTAAGGTTAACGGCATTTTTCTTTTTTACCCAGGCAGATGTGGCCCTGGTAAACAAAAATATAAACAAACCCGGCGCTAATGTTGCCAGTCCAAGTTTTATGTTGATGATGAGCAGGAATATACCGGCCCCCGTCATGGT
>DASZUX010000474.1:0-3778 GCA_035547455.1 Chitinophagaceae bacterium | reverse complement strand
TACATACATGTATATCGTCATCCTGCGTCACCTAAAAAAGCATGCCGTTTAAAATATTACAAAATATATTTTTCACTGTTTGCCTATATTCACTCCCTAAATTATTAGTATGTATAAAAGCTGTTTGCTTGTAGTAGTTCTGCTGCTCACTGTGTGTGCCATAGCACAACCGCCTTCGGGAATGCGCTGGAACAAGGCAGGCGATGCTTTTTACCAGGTAGAAGACGGCGGTATAAACCTGTACAGCCTGCCTTCTTTTATCAAAAAAGCCGTGGTAACGCAGGCAATGCTTACGCCGGCAGGCAACCGACCACTTGAAGTGTACAACTTTTTCTTTTCCGGCGATGACAGCAAACTGCTTATTTATACCAATACAAGACGAGTGTGGCGATACAACACCCGTGGCGATTACTGGCTGCTTGATTTAGCCACCGGTAAGCTTCGCAGGCTGGGCGAAGGATTGCCTGCCTCATCGCTCATGTTTGCCAAGTTTTCGCCGGATGGCACAAAGGCTGCATACGTTAGCCAGTACAATATTTACGCAGAAGATTTAGTTACCGGCAAAATAACACAGCTTACGTTTGATGGTACGCGCAAATACATTAACGGCACGTTTGACTGGGCTTACGAAGAGGAGTTTTTTTGCCGCGATGGCTTTCGCTGGAGCCCTGACAGTAAAAAGATTGCCTTCTGGAACATAGACGCCCGCAAAACAAAGGATTACCTGATGGTTAATAATACCGACTCTATATATCCCTTTGTTACCCCTGTAGAGTACCCTGTTGCCGGTGAGCCGCCCTCTCCTTTTAAAATAGGCGTAGTAGATATTGGCACTGCTAATACTACCTGGATGAACATTCCTGCGGATTCCGTATTGCAATCCTATGTACCCCGGATGGAATGGGCTGCCAACAGCGATGAGCTTATCTTACAGCATCTAAGCCGCAGGCAGAACATAAGCGATGTTATGCTGTGCAATATTCATACCGGCGCCTCAACATCCATCTACCACGAGGAAGACCCTGCATGGATTGACATAATTGCCATTTGGGACCAGGCCTATAGCTATGGTGGCTGGGACTGGTTTAATAATGGAAAAGAGTTTTTATGGGCCAGCGAAAAAGATGGCTGGCGGCACCTTTACCGCGTTAGCCGTGACGGCAAAACCGAAAAGCTGATCACCAAAGGCAATTACGACGTTATGAACATTGATGCCATTGATGAAGCCAGCGGCTACGTGTACTTTGATGCATCGCCCACCAACGCTACTCAAAAATATTTATACCGCACCAAACTGGACGGAAGCACAGCGCCTGAGCGGCTTACACCTGCAGGCGAGGCAGGCACAAACGATTACGAAGTTTCGCCCACGGGCAAGTATGCTACCCATTCGTTTACCAATTATTACACACCCCCGGTAAAGGAATGGGTAGCCCTGCCTGCACACCAGTCAATTGACGGGGATAATGTAAGCAAGGCGCTGGCAAACCCTGCTAAATCAAAATCAAATATCTCTTTCTTTACCATCAGGACGCAGGACGGAATAAAGATGGACGCCTGGATGGTAAAACCTCTACATTTCGATTCAACCAAAAAATACCCCGTGGTATTTTATGTATATACCGAACCATGGGGGCAAACCGTGGTTGACCAGTATGGCGCCTGCGATAACTTTTTATACAACGGCAACATGGCAGAAGATGGCTACATAACTGTTTCCATTGACAACCGCGGCGTTATTTTGCCCAAAGGCAGGGAATGGCGCAAATGCATATCGCACAAAATAGGCCGGCTGAACATCAGCGACCAGGCAGCCGCAGCCCGCGAAGTGCTTAAGCTGCCCTTTATTGACACAAGCCGCGTAGCCGTATGGGGCTGGAGCGGCGGCGGCTCGGCAACTTTAAACCTCATGTTCCAGTATCCCGGTATTTATAAAACAGGCATTGCCATTGCTGCCGTAGGCAGCCAGTTTACCTACGATAATATTTACCAGGAGCGCTATATGGGCCTGCCGCAGGACAGCCGGGACGATTATATAAAAGGCTCCCCCATTACCTATGCCAAAAACCTGCAGGGGCATTTGCTCTATATTCACGGTACGGGCGATGATAATGTTCACTATAAAAATGCCGAACTGCTGCTCAACGAATTGATAAAGTACAACAAGGTGTTCCAGTTTATGGCCTACCCCAACCGCAGCCACGGCATTTTTGAAGGCGAAGGAACACAGGAACATCTTTCAAACCTTTACACAACATTTTTAAAACAATACTGCCCGCCCGGGGGCAGGTAAAACCAACAATAAGTATGCCCTGGAACCCCGATATTTACAACCAGTTTAAGGAAGAACGCTTTGCACCTTTTTACGACCTGCTCACCTTTATAAAACCTTTGCTTGGCGCATCGGTAATTGACCTTGGCTGCGGCACGGGTGAACTTACCGGCAAACTGGCCGACGCTCTGCCCGGCAGCCAGGTGTTAGGCATTGATGCTTCGGCACAGATGCTGCAGGAATGCGGCAAGTTTGCTAATGCGCAAACCGTATTTAAACTGCAGGCAATCGAAGACATAATCAACGGTACAGGCAAATGGGATGTGGTATTCTCAAACGCCGCCCTGCAGTGGATAAACGGCCATGAAACATTGCTGCCCGCTGTTATCGGCCTTTTAAAACCAGGCGGACAGTTGGCAGTGCAGGTTCCCTCAAACCACCACCATGCAACACATACGCTTATCCGCACACTTGCCTCTGCCGAACCGTATAAAACAGCACTGGATGGTTTTATAAGACAGTCGCCGGTGCTTTCCATCGAGCAATATGCACAAATACTGTTTGATGAAGGCGGTAAAGAAATAACCGTATTTGAAAAAGCGTACCCGCATATTTTGCAGGATGTTACTGCTCTTTGCCGCTGGACACAAGGCACCGCCCTTGTACCGTATATGGAGCGTTTGCCGGAAGAACTGAAAGGCATGTTTTTAAAGGAGTACGAGGAGCAGCTTGCCTGGCGCTTTCCTGCATCCCCGGTATTTTACCCGTTTAAACGTACGCTGCTGTACGCGGTTTTTTAGGCCCGGGGCTTCTTTTTTTATGCGGCCGGGAGGAATGCCCTATTGCTTAAATTATTCATATCCAATAAATTACATAAAAAACCGGCACTTTTTTTTATCATTTGCTTTTTCCCCGCTGTCATTAAATCATTTTTTGCCGCACAACTTCCGCAAACCCACCGTTATTCGCTCAGGCAACTGGCTGTACTTAACATATTACCATACGCTGTACTTTCCATAACCTAAGCCCGGTGGTTCTTGCTGCTTGTTTGCCGGTTTGGGCTGCGGGTTAAGGCTTATTGTTCCGTAACCGGGCGGGCTTTCCTGCTGTATCGCTTCCCTCCCGTTTCCTGTTGTCTCTAACAGCTCCCCTCCCGGCTCTCCCGTCCCTCCTGTACCCTCTTCCCGCCACCTGTCTTCCGCAGGGGCTGCCGGCTGCTCATACCCGGTTTCATTAACCTGCGCCGGCAATGCCCGTTTTCCCGCCTTCCTGCTTTTCTTCTTCCCCGGCCCGTCCACAACAACAGGCCCCCTGCCGTCATTCAAATCCATCGTTATTATCCAGTCCTCATCCTGTCTTGCCTGCTTGGGGTCAATACCATGGTTTACCTTAAGGTCATAAATAAGGGCACGCGCATTCCCCTCCCCGTTTACCAGCGCATGCATCTTGCGGCACATTACCTGGTAGCGTATCTTCTTAAATACCGCTTTGTAATTTTTGTTGTCT
>DASZUX010000473.1:0-16823 GCA_035547455.1 Chitinophagaceae bacterium | reverse complement strand
ATATCATAAACACTTTTGGCATTTGAAATAAAGTTGTTTAATGAATTTAGCAATTTTATCTGCCCTTCCTGGTTTGCTTTTTCCTTATCAGAAGTAATAACTTCGCTTAGATATTGGTTGCCTGCTACAGATATATCTGTAATATTATTTTTACTTTTAAATGAATCCGCCGTTATTTCAAGACCATTCAGATTTTTTTCAACATCTTCCACACGGTCCCTAAGAAATTGATTGGTTTTTTTCGCAACAATACTTTTGTCAATTTTACTGGCATCAATAAATGACTTTATTAAAACGTCAACAATATCTACTGCTTTTTGTACAATTTCATCAGTAATGGCAATGGCCAGTATGCCCCCCATGTCGTGCAACTGTCTTATGTCCAGCGATGAAATTATTGATCTTGCAACCGATTTTGTGTCCCTTATTACCAGCGTGTATTCGTTAGCATTAGGTTTAACAGCGGTATTTAACCGCAAATAAGCGCGATGACCATCCAGCAGAATCGTATCCCCATAGTTATGATAAATTGCCGGATCGCCGGGGGCCTGCAGCAAAAATTTATCTCTTCTTACAATCAGCCTGTAAGACTGTGGTTTGAAATCGCTGCTGTCATCAGGCAGCAGGTTGATAAATACGGGATTAAGCGCGCCATAAAGAGCAGAAGTTGCTACCCTGCCTTTTGCAAATATTTGTAATTGAAGGTGTAATGAATCTACCACATTTTTAACAAGGGCGTATGATTCAAGAATGTCTATCTGGTCCTGTATTTCTTTGGCCCCCGGCATTACCCCGAGATCCCGGATTATATTGTAGTCGGGCGAACTGGCCTGGTCATCTTTAATTAAAAGTTGTGCTGATACCTTATGTACCTGGGGAGTATAGCGAAGATAAAGTGTAGCGATTGAATAGCCTATAAGCACGGATATGATTATCCAGGGCAGAAATCCTACCAGTTTGAATATAAACCGCTTTACATCAAACTGGTTACCACCTGGGGAAACAGGTAGTTCATTAATATCATTATCTGCGACCGGGTAGCCCATATCACTTTTTAAATAATGCAAAAAAGATAGCTAAAACACTTGTAATTGTGGCAATAAATGTTGCACTTCGGCCAAAATTGTCTGTTACCGATTTCAGGCTTCGCGATTGCACATAAATAATGTCATATCTCTTGATATAATAATCCGGGGAATTAAGAATGCTTTTGCTTAACAGGTTTAATGTTATTATTTCTCTTTTTCCGTTTATGTCCCTTAGTATTTTTACATTGTCAAAATGGCCAAACTCGGTAATATCGCCTGCCTGGGCCAACGCCTCAAATATGCTTAGCTTGTCATTGGTTGAGGTATAGTTACCCGGAGATTTAACCTCGCCCAGCACCGAAAAATGAAAATTACTAAATTTTACACTTACTACCGGGTTTAACAGGTATTGCTTATAAGCGCCTGTAAGTGTATCGCGTGCCTGGTCTCTTGTAAGGCCAGCCATTTTTATTTTGCCAATTTTAGGCAGGTATATATTGCCGTTTATATCAACTGTAAACTGCAAACCAGTATTAGCCACTCCGCCGGCCACTCCGCCAAAATAGCTATTGAGATATTGAACTGTTTCCTGGTTTTCCCCACCTACCCTTATTTCTAACACATCGTTTACCAGTATAACAGGTTCGGGAACTTTAAGGCTGTCTAGTGAAATCTTGCCGGAATCCCCCAGATCTTTAAAATAAGTAATACTCTTTGGGCTAATGCAGGAAGAAAAAAATAAAATAGAACATAACACAATCAGCAACCCGCATATATTTCCTTTCATAGTGTATTTTGTGCTGTTCATGTTTGTAATATAAACCCGGATGATTTACTATAAGCCGGTTTATTTTTACACATTATTTAGTTAAAAAGCCTTGTTATGCCTTAGAATACAAATGTATAAATATAACACTTTTAAAATGACTATTTAAGCATAACTTAATTTTTTACACATAAAAAAGCCATCCGTTAAGATGGCTCCTTAAAAAATAATAAAATGATGTGATGATTATTTACCTGGGGTAAGCTTTGCAGTAACGTTAGCAGCCCTGTTTATAATATCGTTCACAATATCCAGCGTTTCACTTATATAAACATCTGAACGTACACTTTTTAACCAGGCCTGGTAACGGTCGCCCTTGGCTTTGTCAGGATTATTAAAAAACTTATCCTTATCTACTTCTACGGGCTGCATATCCAGGGGCGCTGTAAGCCTTGTAAGGCTGTCTGTCTGGCGAACCTTATCTTTTAATAGTGCCTGCTCCTGTTTGTATTTATCAATATTTAAGTCGTAGTCTTTATCAACATTAGCGCTTAACCAATCTGTATTAGTTTTTATTGTGGCAAATATATTGCTTGCGTTAACGTGCTGGCGGGCATTTTGTATTATGTTATTCCAGTCAAAACCTTCATTCCAAACAGTATAATTTGCCGGCTGAATTTGGTCCCACTTCAGGGCTGAAGGCTGATCTTTTTCCCGAAACTTGAAATAATCATACTGGTCGGGCAAGATTACATCCGGAGTAACGCCTTTTAATTGTGTTGAATTACCGTTGATGCGGTAAAACTTTTCAAATGTAAGTTTTAGCGCACCGTATTCAGTGGCGCCCGTAGTTAGGTCAACCGGCCTGCCCAGGGGCAGATTTTTTTGAACAGTACCCTTGCCGTAAGTTGATGTGCTGCCTACAATAAGGCCTCTTTTATAGTCCTGTATAGCAGCCGCAAATATTTCAGAAGCAGAAGCGCTCATTTCATTTACCATAACTGTAAGCGGCCCGGTGTATAAAACACCCGGCTCATTATCGCTAAGGGTGTTTGGTGCAGCATCCCTGTCTCTTACCTGTACTACAGGGCCTGATGGTATAAACAAGCCAACCATTTGTACTACTTCATACAATGCACCGCCGCCATTACCACGCAGATCTAATACCAGCCCGTCAATATGCTCGGCTTTCAATTTTTCAATTTCCCTGGCCACATCTACAGAACACCTTGCCCCTTTAGGGTTTTCAAAGTCGGCATAAAACTCCGGAAGGTATATATACCCAATTTTTTTATTGCCTTTTTTAGCAACCACGCTGCGCGCAAATGACTCATCCTGCACAATTTCGCCCCTTATTATAGGCACAACCTGTATTGTGCCGTCGGCCTTTTTTAGTGTAAGCCTAACCTCTGTGCCTTTGTCACCACGTATAATTTTCACAACGTCCGTAACATCGTAGCCCGCTATATCCACCGCCTCGGCGTTGCCCTGGGCAACTTTCAGAATTATGTCATTGACCTGTATTTTCTGGCTTTTCCAGGCAGGGCTACCGGGTATAAGTGTAGCTATTTTTATTACATTGTCCTCTTCCTTAAGCTGGGCGCCAATACCAAAAAAGTGGCCGCTCATTTCCTCGTCAAACCCTCTTTTTTCAACCGGCGGAAAATACTCGGTATGGGGGTCCATCAGGTCGGTTATTGTATTCACAAACTGGTTAAACTGCTCTTCTTCAGTAAATTTCAGTTTAACACGGGTATAAACTTTGTTAAGGGCTGCAAGGGTTTTGGCTCTTGCCTCACTTTCCAACCGGGCATTTGTTTTTTGGGCTATACTGTCAACATTTTTGTTTTTGTCACGGTAATTAAGCAGGTCAACATACTTTTCAAGGGTTAAAAACTTAGCCCTTTTTCTCCATACTTCCTGTCTTGCTGCTTCCGTAGCCGGGTAGTCAAGTTTATCGCCATCAAGCTGTGCACTTTCATTAAGATTAAAATCAAAGGGCTTTTGCAATATGGCGGTATAATCAGCAATAGCTTCATCAAGCCTTTTTTTGTAAACACCCCCCGCGGCAGGAAAAAACTGTATAGGAGCACCATTGATTTCGTCATCAATGGTTGTTTCATATTTCTTTAGCCCGGTTATGTCTGACTGCAGAAATACATCTTTATCCGGGTCGAGCGATTTAAGATATTTATCAAAAACCTGCTTAGAAAAATCATCGTCAATAGCTTTTGGGCTATAATGCCTTGCTTCCAGTATCTGCCCTATGCCTGTAAGCAACCTTTGTTGTTTTGCCAGTGTTGGTTCTTCTTCAGTTGTTCTCCCCTTAAAAGCCCAGAATATAGAGCCGAATAAAACTATCAGTAATAAAGGCAGTACTTTTCTGCTCAGCATAATTTTTAAAATTTTTTTTGTCATCAAATCCAAAAGTAAGCTAAAAAAGTATTTATAAACTTACCGTTTAGCCACATTAACAAGAGTTTTGTGTAAAAAACACCGCAATTTTTAAGCACTTTGCCGTTTTTTTATTTAACAGAATGTTTTGTTGAGATAATGATTTTTGTTACTTTTGCCGCCCCAAAACGGAGGTTATAGCTCAGTTGGTTAGAGCGTCAGATTGTGGCTCTGAAGGCCGTGGGTTCGAATCCCATTAATCTCCCCCAAATTGAACCCCTGTAGGCTTTTAGCACTACAGGGGTTTTTATATATAAGGTTTCCTGTAAGCTGCAATATGCGTTTTGGCTTTTATTAACAGTGGTTGCCTAATAATCAACAAACCTCACCGAATGTTTATTAAATGCTTTAAAAGCTGTTATCCCTTTGCAGTACAAAGGCATATCATATCACTAATACTTTAATTGTTAAACCATATAGTTATTGCCGCATTACTGTAATGCGGCCTTGAACTTGACAAGAATTATGAAACATTTTTTATCTACTGCAGTTGTTGTTTTTTTTTATTGCCAGTGCAGGTTTTGCGCAGTTTCCCGGCGGCGGGCAGGGCAGGCCCGGCGCAGGTGCACGTCAAAATTTGAATGTAGGCCATTTTTATGGCCGTATTGTTGACAGCAAAACAAACAAAGGTGTTGATGCGGCTACAGTGCAACTGATAGGCAACAGGTTTGATACCGTTACTAAAAAAATGACACAAACCATAGTGGCAACTGTGCTGTCATCCCAGCATGGTGATTTCAGCATTGAAAATCTCTCGCTTTTTGGAAAGTATAAACTGCACATTACTGTTGTTGGGTATGCTGATTACATGGAAGACGTATCGTTCGGTATAAAAATGGGAGGCAATAACAGCGGGCAAAGCCAGCAGGACAGGATGCAGCAAATGATAGGCATGGCCGATAAAGACCTTGGCAATATTAAGCTAACGCCCGCCGATGGCACCCTGGCCGCTGTTACGGTAACTGCCACAAAACCTTTTTTTGAAATGGGAGTTGACAGGAAAATATTTAATGTTGACAAGAACATAGTAAGTACAGGGCAAACTGCTACCGAGGTAATGAAGCAAATACCATCGCTTAACGTTGATATTGATGGTAATGTAACTATGCGTAATGCAACGCCCCAGCTTTTTATTGACGGCCGCCCCACCACGCTTACATTAGACCAAATACCTGCCGACCTGATTGACAGGGTGGAACTTATTACAAACCCTTCCGCTAAGTATGACGCTTCAGGTGGCGGTGCAGGCATATTAAACCTGGTTTTGAAGAAAAATATAAAGAAAGGGTACAACGGGGGTGTAAGAGCCGGGGTTGATTCACGCGGCAAGTTTAACGGCGGCATAGACCTTAACTACAGGCAGGGCAAAATAAACTTTTTTATTAATGGCATGTTGCGGCAGCGCCTTACAAAGTACACTAATACCACTACTAAAAATGATTACTTTAATAATAGCCATTCAGACTCAATTTATACACAGGATAATGGTGAGAATACCGGCGGTTTTGGATTTTTAAGGGGCGGATTCGATTATTTTGTTGACAACAGGAACACTATATCACTTGCGGTTAACTATAATAAGGGCCAGTTTAATACAAACGATACCCAATGGCCTATTGACAGCACTGGTTACAGCACCGGTACCAACTCCTATAGCCGGCGCGTTACAGCATCAAACGCACATTTCCAGAACTTTGGTTCGCAGTTAAGCTTTAAACACAATTTTACCAAAAACGGGCATGATATTACTGCAGATGTTAACTATAACTCCAGTAACAACAGTAACCTGAGTAATAACGTTACCAATACATACCTGCTTAACACATACGACCCCGAATATTCATTCTTCCAAAACACGGTAGGGTCTGGCACAAACAGGTTTTTTACAGTACAGTCAGATTACGAAAACCCTATAAATGATAAAACAAAACTGGAGGCGGGTGTGCGGGCTGCTATACGCAACTTTACCAATGTAAGCACCATATCTACCTCGTATGTGCCGGGCGCAGAACTTACAAAGCAACCTTTGTTAAGCAGTGACTATAAATTTACCGACCAGGTATATGCTGCATACGCCGATTATTCGTTTAAAGGTACGAAATGGAATTACCAGGTGGGCTTGCGTGCTGAAAGCAGCAGCTACAAGGGTACCAATAACCTGGGTAACGATACTACCTTTAAGGTTAATTACCCTATAAGCCTCTTTCCGAGTGCTTTTATTACTTATAAAATGGGTGACCGCAGCGATTTGCAGGTGAATTATACCCGCAGGATAAACCGGCCCAATTTTTTCCAGTTATTGCCGTCGCGCGACTTAACTGATATCCAGAACCCCCGTACCGGCAATCCTGCACTTAAGCCGGAATTTACCAACTCGTTCGAGGTTTCGTATGATAAATCATACGCACACAGCTCGAACTTTTTGGCTACGGCTTATTTAAGGTACACTACGGGGTTAATCACTAATTATTACTACAGGGATATTAATCCCACAAACCCATCAGATTCTGTACAATATATTACCTACATAAATGCCAACAGCAGCCTTAGCTACGGGCTTGAACTTACCAACAGAACCACCATATTACGCTTTTGGGATTTGTCAGTAAATGTTAACCTGTACGATTCAAAAATTACGGTTAAGGGTAATGACAAAACAAATACCGGGGATATTAATAATGAGCGCGTTAGCTGGTTTGGCAAAATAAATAACAATTTTAAACTGCCTAAAAAATTCTCTATCCAGTTCTCCGGCAACTACCAGGCTAAAACCGTGCTGCCACAGGGCGGAGGCCAGGGCAGGGGCGGCGGCTTTTTTGGCGGACCCGGCCTGGGCTCTGCACAGGGCTATTCTTACCCGTTTTACAGCTTTGATATGGCCGTGCGTAAAGACTGGCAGTGGAAAGGCGGTAATTCAGCTTCTGTAACTGTAAGTATGAATGATATTTTCAGGACAGCACTGTACAAAACATATTCAGCCGCCAGCGGGGATGTGGCATTTGACCAGATTTCTGAACGCAGGCGAGACCCCCAGATACTGCGAATTAACTTTAGCTACCGGTTTGGCAAGATTGATGCGGACCTGTTTAAACGCAGGAATAACAGGCAGCAGCAAGACAACAGCGGCGGCGACATGATGGGCGGGCAGTAATACTATTTGGCAGAATTAATACTAAACTGTGGGAAACATTTGCTAAAAAGCCGCAACTTGCGGCTTTTTATTTGCAAAGCGTTAAACTAATACAAGAAAAAGTAGTTAAAAAGTGTATGAAAAAACTGATTGTTATAGTGGCTGTGCTGGGTATTATTAAAGTAAATGCCCAAACTACGCAGGAAACCGTTACTTATAGTGTGAAGGCCGATAACTCTCCGGCGGCGGCCATGATGGGGGATATGCACATGACCCTGTATTATAAAAACGGGAAATCCCTATTTGAAATGAGTTCGCCTATGTATTCCATGAAAACTTTGGTTACCGATACCGGCACACTGATGTTGATGAACACTATGGGGCAAAAGTTTTATATGAGACAGCCCGCGGCACCGGCAAATACAGCAGACACTGCGATGCCGCAAATACAATATGTTGATGAAACAAAAGATGTTGCAGGATATACCTGCAAAAAGGCCATTATGAAAACGCCCTGGACCGATAGCGCCGTGTTCTGGTACTGTGAAGCTTTACCGGTAGTTGGTTTTGGCAAAGATGCCGCGATAATGAAGGCACTTAAAGGGTTGCCGCTTGAATACGAGATGAATACAGGTGGGATGGTGCTTAAACTGGTTGCAGAAAAGGTATCAACAGCCAACATACCCGAATCTACTTTTGAAATTTCTACAGACGGGTATGCTGAATTGGATGACAAAACACTTGGCGGGATGATGGGGCAACAATAAAGCCAGCTTCCCGGATAAATGGTGCGGGTAACCTCCAAAATGCAATATTGCCTGCGGCCCGGGAGCTTATTTTCCGAAATTTTTGCTTTTGTGCATTTTATTTATTTTATTACCTTTGCCGCCCTATGCATTTTGAAGCATTGTATCTTGTTGGGTTCAGTAATAACAGCGGGCAACTTACAGATGAAAAACAGAATCCTGTAATTTATTGGTAATTAATTTGTTGTGTTTTTCCGTACATACGGGAGTTAACGCACTTTAAGCCCCATTATTGTACTACGGCCGGGTAACAGCCTCAAAATACCATTAACTTAAATTGCAATTTAGAATATGGCCATTAAAAAAGACAATCGTCCCAAAGCAACTTTCTCTCAAATAACCATCGGGTTAGCCAGCCCCGATAGTATTTTGGAGCGCAGCTTTGGTGAGGTGCTTAAGCCCGAAACAATTAACTATCGTACTTACAAACCTGAACGCGACGGGTTGTTCTGCGAAAGGATATTCGGGCCCGTTAAAGATTATGAGTGCGCCTGTGGCAAATACAAGCGTATTCGTTACAAAGGCATTGTATGCGACCGTTGCGGTGTGGAAGTAACAGAGAAAAAGGTTCGCCGCGAGCGTATGGGCCACATAAAGCTGGTTGTACCCGTAGTACATATATGGTATTTTAAAAGCCTGCCCAACAAAATTGGCTACTTACTGGGTATGAGCAGCAAAAAGCTGGAAAGCATTGTTTACTACGAGCGCTATGCCGTAATACAGGGCGGCGTTAAGGAAAGCCTTAGCACAGGCGACCTGCTTACTGAAGAAGAATACCTTGATATTATTGATAACCTGCCCAAGGACAACCAGTACCTGCCGGATGAGGACCCGCAGAAATTTATTGCTAAAATGGGTGCAGATGCTGTACACGACCTTTTGGCAAGATTGGACCTTGATGACCTTAGCTACAAATTGCGTAATGCGGCTGCAAACGAAACAAGCCAGCAGCGTAAGGCAGACGCCTTAAAACGCCTTAGCGTTGTGGAAGGTTTTCGTGAAGCCAATAAGAATATTACCAACCGCCCCGAGTGGATGGTGATGCAATATATACCTGTTATTCCGCCGGAACTAAGGCCTTTGGTGCCTTTGGATGGCGGCCGTTTTGCGTCAAGCGATTTGAATGACCTTTACCGCCGTGTAATTATCCGCAATAACCGTTTAAAACGGTTGCTGGAAATTAAAGCGCCCGAGGTGATTTTGCGTAACGAGAAACGTATGCTGCAGGAAGCTGTGGACAGCCTGTTTGACAACAGCCGTAAGAGTAACGCTGTTAAAGCAGAAGGTGGCCGCGCATTGAAATCTTTAAGCGATGTGCTTAAAGGCAAGCAGGGCCGTTTCCGCCAGAACCTGCTTGGTAAACGTGTTGACTACTCAGGCCGTTCTGTAATCGTGGTTGGCCCGGAGCTTAAAATGCATGAATGCGGCCTGCCGAAAGATATGGCTGCCGAATTGTTTAAGCCATTTATTATACGTAAACTTATTGAAAGGGGTATCGTTAAAACTGTAAAATCAGCCAAAAAGCTGGTTGACCGCAAGGAAAATGTTGTTTGGGATATTCTTGAAAACATACTGAAAGGGCACCCGGTTATGCTTAACCGCGCCCCGACACTGCACCGTCTTTCAATACAAGCCTTTCAGCCAAGGCTGGTTGAAGGTAAAGCGATACAGCTTCACCCACTGGTAACCACGGCGTTTAACGCCGACTTTGACGGTGACCAGATGGCGGTACACGTGCCGCTGAGCAATGCCGCAATTTTGGAAGCCCAGTTACTGATGCTTTCTTCACACAACATTCTTAACCCGCAAAATGGTACGCCAATTACCCTGCCATCGCAGGACATGGTATTGGGCCTGTACTACATTACAAAAGGCAAGAAGAGCACCGATACTGAAAAAGTACGGGGCGAGGGCATGGCATTTTACAGCCAGGAAGAGGTGATGATTGCCTACAACGAAAGCCGTGTTGACCTGCATGCACATATTAAGGTTAAAACCAACGTGCGTGAAGGCGGTAAACTGGTGAGAAAGCTGCTGGAAACTACCGTAGGCCGTGTATTGTTTAACCAATTTGTGCCTGAAGAAGTAGGATATATTAATGCGCTGCTTACCAAAAAATCGCTGAGGGAAATTATCGGCGACATTATTAAAATTACCAATGTGCCAAAAACTGCCAAGTTTTTGGATGACATAAAACAGCTTGGTTTCCGCATGGCGTTCCGTGGCGGCCTGTCATTTAACGTTAATGACCTTATCATCCCGGACAGGCGTACCGAACTGCTTGAACAGGCAAAAGTAGAGGTTGAGGAAGTTTGGGAAAACTACAATATGGGCCTTATTACCAATAACGAAAGGTACAACCAGGTTATTGATATATGGAGCCGCGTAGATACCCGTATTACCGAAACCCTGATTCGTGAAATGCAGAGTGATAAGCAGGGCTTTAACTCTGTGTACATGATGCTTGACAGCGGCGCCCGTGGCAGCAAGCAGCAGGTTAAACAGCTTGCCGGCATGAGGGGCCTGATGGCTAAACCAAGAAAAAGCGGCAGCACCGGTAGCGAGATTATCGAAAACCCCATTCTTTCAAACTTTAAAGGCGGTTTGAACGTATTGGATTACTTTATCTCAACCCACGGTGCGCGTAAAGGTTTGGCGGATACTGCGTTAAAAACAGCGGATGCCGGTTACCTGACCCGCCGTTTGGTGGACGTGGCACAGGATGTGGTAATAGGAGAGGAAGATTGTGGTACCCTGCGTGGTATTGCCACTTCTGCGCTTAAAGACAATGAAGAAGTTGTTGAGCCACTGTACGACAGGATACTTGGCAGAACGTCACTGCATGATGTTTTTCACCCTGTTACTGATGAACTTATAGCCCCGGCAGGTGAAGAAATTACCACCGACGTTGCAAGGGCAATAGAAGATGCCGGTATTGAAACTGTTGAGATACGCAGTGTGCTTACCTGCGAGAGCAAACGTGGTGTGTGCGTAAAATGCTATGGTAAAAACCTTGCCACCGGCTACATGGCGCAAAATGGTGATGCTGTAGGTATAATTGCCGCGCAGTCAATCGGTGAGCCGGGTACACAGTTAACCCTGCGTACCTTCCACGTAGGTGGTATTGCGGGTTCATCTTCTGTTGAATCTTCTCTAAATGCTAAGTTTGACGGTACTATACAGTTTGACGGTTTACGCACTGTAACCACTTTAAATAATGAGGGTGAAAAGATACAGGTAGTAATAGGGCGTACAGGCGAGGTGAGGATTATGGATGTGAAGAACGACCGCCTGCTTATTACCAACAACGTGCCTTACGGCGCCGCCCTTAATGTTAAAGATGGCCAGCAAATAAAGAAGGGTGACGTGATATGTACATGGGACCCCTTTAACAATGTAGTGGTATCTGAGATAAACGGTACTATTAAGTTTGAAAACGTAATTGAAGGCGTGACCTACCGGGAGGAAGCAGACGAACAAACAGGGCACCGTGACAAGGTGGTTATAGAAACTAAAGATAAGAGCAAGATACCGGGTATAATGGTTGAGGGTAAGGAAGTAAAATCATACAACCTTCCTGTTGGCAGCCGTCTTGTTATTGAAGAGGGCGACGAAGTAAAAGCCGGGCAGGTAATTGTTAAAATACCAAGAACCCTGCGCAAGAGCGGTGATATTACAGGTGGTTTGCCACGCGTAACAGAACTGTTTGAAGCACGTAACCCCAGCAACCCTGCCATAGTATGCGAAATTGACGGTGTTGTTGCCTTTGGTAACGTAAAACGCGGTAACCGCGAGATTGTGGTAGAAGCGAAAGACGGTATTGTTAAGAAATACCTGGTACCGCTTACCCGCCAGATACTTGTACAGGACGGTGACTTTGTAAAAGCCGGTACTGCATTGAGTGATGGACAGACAGCGCCTGAAGATATACTAAAAATTAAAGGACCTTTTGCCGTACAGGAATACGTGGTTAACGAAATACAGGAGGTGTACCGTTTACAGGGCGTAAGACTGAATGACAAACATATTGAGGTAATAGTGCGCCAGATGATGAAGAAGGTTGAGATTGTGAACGCCGGCGATACTAAATTCCTTGAGGAAGACCTGGTTGACCGTTTTGAATTTATAGACGAAAATGACAGGATTTACGATAAGAAAGTAGTAACTGAACCAGGTGAAAGCACAAAACTGCGTGCCGGCCAGATTGTTAGCCTGCGTGAGCTGCGCGAAGAAAACAGCATACTGCGCAGGACTGATAAAAAGCTGGCTGAAGTAAGGGATGCTGAGCCTGCTACAGCACAACCGGTGTTGCTGGGTATTACCAAAGCGTCACTGGGTGTACAAAGCTGGATTTCTGCCGCTTCGTTTCAGGAAACAACAAAAGTATTAAGTTCTGCCGCCATACAAGGTAAAACAGATGAAATGCTTGGTTTGAAAGAAAACGTTATTACAGGCCACCCGATACCGGCTGGTACCGGAATGCGTATTTTTGATAACCTGATAGTAGGAAATAAGGAGGAATACGAACTACTTACTACTACCCGCGAAGCGATGAATTTTGATGAAGACGAATAATTTCGATTTTAGATTTGCGAATGCAGATTTTAGATTGGATTAAAATTGATAGGTAATAAGAGCAGGAAGTGTAACAGCTTCCTGCTTTTTTATTTGCACCGCCTTATTGCGGTTGAACTACTTGTTTTTGAAAAAGTGTAAAAGCTGCTTATGAAAGAAAAAAGCCTGCAGCCAGGCAGAATGTTTTTTCAGGTAGTTGGTTTTAAGCCTTTTGAAGGCCCGCACATTTTCCTTAGCCTTGTATGTTAGGCCGCTGCAAGCGACAACGTAATACTGCGGAACTGCAAGTTGCGCGGAGTAGGGGGTAGGCAGAGCTATACGGAGATATTTCCAAAGCTTTTCTTCCTTGTTTGGGTATTTATGAGTATTTTTTTGCAACAACAAAAAACATTCTTTTTATGCCCAGCATGTCTTGTGTATCAGATTATTTTAATGGGTTATACCCCGCGCTATTGTCTGCAGTAATAATTTTTTTTGGGTATATATGGCAATCTTGCCTAATTAATAAACAATTGAAAAGCCAAAAGCAAATTTCTGATAATGAATTAAAAGAGCAGGAGAAGGCCAACCAAAATGAACTTCACCTATCAATGCAACAGTCGTTATTTACTGCAGCAATTGAAAAGGCAAAAGACTGCAATGTCATTTGGATGGGGTTAGAACAACATTTTTTTAAACAGAACCCTAACTCATGGAGAGAAAAATTAAGGGAATCGTTAAATGAAAAAGTCATTGATGAGTTAACAATATCAAAAGAGTTACTGTTAAAGGCGTTTGATTTATATGGGCGACAAAAAAATTATTTTTCTAAAGAAGAAAAAAATGACTTCGCGTATGTTTTTTGGAAACAGTTGTCAACCGATTTGAGAGATTTTTTTGTTACTTGTGCATTTAAATATGCGTTGAGAGAGGGTAAAATAGCAATAGCCAAAAATGAAGAACCAACCTATGGTTTAATGGTTATACGTGTATATAATTTTGTGAAACAAGCAATGGAGCACTCCGTCGATAAAAATATAATTGACGAACTTAGCCAAATTACAGGTGAAACAATATAAGATTTTCTCTTATGGATCTTGAACAATAGCATAGCGATGTGGTTTCTTTCTCCGCAGAGTGAAGCATAGCGCCTCCTTTCTCCGTCAAAGTCTGATAGCGTATGTTATATCATCCTATGCACTGATAACAGTGCATTACACACTTATTGAGGCTGAACTACTTGTTTTTGAAACAGTGTAAAAGCTGCTTATGAAAGAAAAAAGCCTGCAGCCAGGCAGAATGTTTTTTCAGGTAGTTGGTTTTAAGCCTTTTGAAGGCCCGCACATTTTCCTTTATGCTATGAGTGGCTAAATATACACAAACCCCGGGGGGGTCTTCTACGCTTATGACTTAAACATATATTTTATATTTTTTGGCATGGTATTTTCGATAATGTAATCAAACAGCGGTGATTTCCCAGGTTGAAAATAATGTTTCCTGTAAAGGAGCATTAAATAATAAGGGAATAGGTGCTGAACAAAAGGTGCGTCTCTTTGAGGTGCACCTTTACTTTTATATTATAATAACCAGGAAGTATTATTTCTCCGGTACAAACAAAATGGCATCGGCGGTAACTATGCCATTATTGCCAGCGGTAATGGTTACAGTACTTTTATTGCCTGCAGTGAATGTATAAACACCCAGTGATACCCATTCGCCAGAGGTTTGACCCTCAACGGTTATATCGGTAGTTACCGGTATGGTTTTGGTTTGTGTGCCGTTATATATTGCATAGCTTGTTTTTGCGGCGCCACCACTTAATGCAGGTATATAACTGTACAATACGTATTTACCAGCCTTTTTTATTTGCGGAGTAAATATAACTGAGCCAGTTGTTCCTGCGGCAGCCTCCAGCCGTGAAGGGCCATAGCAGCCATTTGCCTTTCTTACCCAATCGCCAGATACCTGCACATGGGCAGTATCATCATTATCGGCTAATACTTCGGGCGTGCTGCCGTCCATTAAGGGGTTCTCTCTAAGTTGCTGCTGCAATGCGGGCACATCAACCTGCTGTACCGCAATGCTTTTATCAATTGCCTGGCACGCGGCTGCCGCACCCGATTGCGCCAGTACCATAAACACAGGTTCCATACGTATAGAGCCATACGCTATGTGGCTGGCAGACAGGCAAACAGGTACCAGCAGGTTTTTGCAATCAACTGCTTTGGGTATAAGGCAGCGATATGAAACAGGATAGGGGCCAAAACCACCAATTTGCACATCGCCCTCGTTTTTAACCATGCCGTTTACCACCAGCCGTTCACAGTTATGCGAGTCCATAGTATAGGCAGCCATACCTATACCATCGGTTACCGTTTCACGGCTCTCGCAGTTGGCCTGTGTCATCACATAGTCGCCTATCATCCTTCTGGCTTCTCTTACATACATCTGCGGAGACCAGTGATTTGTTTGCGGGTACTCATCTTTGGGGTATCCCCACTGAAGCATCTGGTTTCGCAAACCGGCAGGCATACGCGCATCATGACCGATAAAATACAGCAACCCTTTGGTATATAACTCATGCGCGGCCCGGATGCGCTCCCTCTCAGCATAGCTGCCATTGGCGTACATGTAATTTTCGCCTATCATATCAGTGGAAAACGGCCCTTTATTATTGATGTCGGTTTTATGGTTAGGCATCAGGTCGAGACTTAAAAAGTCACCAATACTTTTTGGATTGTTTTTGGCAATTACCCGCAACAACAACTCATACCAGGTTGAGTCGTAACCTGCGGGACGGGTAATTTCAATTTTATTAAGAGGGTCGCTTGTAAGGCAGATACGAAAATTGTAGGTCTGTTCAAGCCCGTCGCCGGAACCCTGCGGCGCCAGTTCACGGGTGCTTACCCCCCACAATAAACCACTGGCTGTATCGCCCGGTATTTTATACGGGCTTATACCATCGGGAAACTGGTGTTTGTCCCTTAACTGTACCCCGTTATAGGTTTCGTTGTAAACGCTGTTTGCCTCCCTGCCTACAATATATGGTATGCCTGCTTTGGCCAGCAGGTCGCCCTCGTAGCTGCAATCAATAAACATTTTAGCCGTGATGGTTTTATTAGCAGAGGCTAACGGGTTAGCTGAGTTTTCAACCACTACCTGTTTAATCCACCCATCCTGTTTTAAGGCGCTTACAATCCTGTGTTCAAACAATACGGGCACTTTGCCCCGGTGTATATAATCTTTAAATACGTCTTCTGCCACATGAGGTTCGAAAATCCATTGTTCAAACTTGTTATATCGCTTCCCGATGCGACGATAAAAGTCACGGGCAATACCTGTAATGGCGTATTTGTTACCAATGTCGGTATAACCAAGCCCGCCGGTGGTAAGACCGCCGAGGCGATTGCCGGGCTCAATTAAAATAACTGTTTTGTGCAGCATTGCGGCAGTGTAGGCTGCAATTACACCTGCAGAGGTGCCGCCATATACACAAACATCGTATTGCTGGGCGGAGGAAGATAGAAAAATACATATTGCTGACAGAACACTGGCTAATCGTTTCATACAGGTAAGATAACACAAAACTGCCAATGCGGCCTAATGGATAAGGATAAAACTTATTATAGTGCCTGCAAGACTGTGCAAAAATTTTTTTGCCCCAAGAGTGAGACAGAGGGCCGTTTTTTATATTTATCATTGCGGCACCCTGGTTGTGCTATATGGTCTTTGATAAAAAATGGCGGTTATTTATAGACAAAGCAGGTGGTTTGTACAGGTTGAGAACAGAGTTGAATTAATGTGATTTTTTGAGTTTTTTGTTGTTACTATTTGATAGTCAAATAGTTAATTAGTTTCGCATTCCTCCTTTTTCCTCCCTGCAGCCCAAAATTTCCTCCCCAGTGAGGATAAACCGGGTTAAACTTTGGCAGTATCGCAAGCCCTTTCCGCGCAATGTTCACTTTCGCGCTCCGTTTCTAAAGTAACATGGTGAATATTTTCGTGCAACAGTTGATGGCGCAGGTTGTGCTTAATGTGCTGCTCATCTTCAATGGAAACACCATCCTGTAAAACAAGGTGGCCGG
>DASZUX010000472.1:0-5884 GCA_035547455.1 Chitinophagaceae bacterium | reverse complement strand
TCCTATTGGTGAAGGGCAAACCATTTCGCAACCCTATACTGTAGCTTATCAAACCCAATTGTTACAGGTAAAAATGGGTGATAAAATACTGGAAGTTGGTACGGGCAGTGCTTACCAGGCAACCGTGCTGGCCGAAATGGGCGCCAGGGTATATACTATTGAACGCCAGAAAAAGCTGTTTGACTTCAGGCAAAAAAATTACCAGTTTGCCGGCAGATACAGGTCAATCAACTTTATTTATGGCGATGGCTTTGCAGGGCTGCCAACTATTGCCCCTTTTGATAAAATAATAGTAACTGCAGCAGCGCCTTACATACCCCCGCGCCTTATTGAACAAATAAAAACGGGTGGCATTATGGTTATACCGGTAGATGATGCTACGGGCAACCAGCGCATGCTGCGGCTTACCAAAAGGGCCGACGGCAGTTACAACGAAGAAGTTTTTGATTATTTTTCTTTTGTACCCATGCTGGGCGGCAAAAAAAATTAAGCACGGCTTGCATTTAAACAGGCGTTTTACCAGTTAAAGGTTATGTCCTGTTCAATATCCGGGTGTATGCTTTTGGCAACAGGACAGGTTAAGGCAGCGCGCTCCAGTATTTGTTTTTGTTTGTCATCCAGCAAAAGCGTTGCAGGAAAATGGAAAGCAACTTTAATGCCACCTACCCTTCTTGGTTCGCTTTTCATAATTTTAGTAATATCAACAATAGTGTCGTCAAGTTTTACGTTCATATCGCGGGCCTTAATACCCATAATGGTAAGCATGCAGTTGCCAAGGCTTGTAGCCAGTAAATCAGTGGGTGAAAAACGTTCGCCCCTGCCCTGGTTATCGGTAGGAGCATCAGTTTCAATAATGGTTCCGCTCTGCAGGTGTTTAGCCTCGGTTCTTAACGCGCCTTTATAAATAATTTGTGAGGTCATTGGTCTATTTTTGTATAAATTTACGGTTATCAAATCATATCGAGTGAAGAAGTCATACCTGGTAATGCTGCTTTTAGCGGCCACAGTGGTGGCCAACGGACAAGCTGAAAAGACAAAGGAACAAAAAAAACAGGAACGCAAGGAAAGGATAAGCAGGCTTGCTAAAGAGGAAGAAGAAGGCACGCTGGTATATTCAAAACAATCTGCATTCGGTTTTAAAGCCGCTACCGATGGCTGGGGCGCTTTTTATGAGCATGGTAAATACAAGACCGTTACCAAAACAAGTTTGTGGTGGCTGGAATTTGGAGAGCATAAGAACAAGAAAGAAGACAAGCAAACTTTTACTGATATTAACGGCTTCCAGATTGGTAACTCGTTTATTTTTGGCAAAATAAACAACTTTTACAACCTTAAAGCCGGCATAGGGCAGCAAACGCTTATCGGCGGTAAAGGCAATAAAAACGGTGTTGCAGTAAGCGCTATTTATGGCGGCGGCATAAGCCTGGGGTATCTTAAGCCTTATTATTTAACGGTACCAGATAACCAGGGCGGCACAAAAGATATAAAATACACTGACAGTACTGCCGATGAATTTACCAACCCTGCCTACATAATTGGCGGAGCGGGTTTTACAAAAGGATGGGGAGAAGGTAAGCTTGTACCTGGTGTACACATAAAAGCTGCGCTGCGGTTTGATTATGGCAGGTATAATGAAGTATTAAGCGCACTTGAAGTAGGCATTAACGCAGAATACTATACTAAAGATATGCGGATAATGCTGGGCATACCTAATAAGCAGTTTTTTGTTAACAGCTACATTGCCCTTGTTTTTGGCAGCAGGAAAAATGCCAAATAATACCTGTGCAGTTGCATGTTAGCTTACATGAGTTTATAAACACTATTTAGCGGGTAAAGCAGTTAAGTTAGCGGCTTTTTAGTTTATTACGCATGTTGCGGCGTATCGTCCTCAAGGCCCCTGTGATATGTTTCCGGTACAAAGGCAGCATTTATGCCAATTGCTATTACTATTAGCGACAAGGGATATATAAGACCAATATATGGAGCGAGTGCAGCCCCCACAACAAGATTGCCTTTTATAAACTCAGTAATAAACGCTGTAGAGCCGCCAAATACACCGTTGCCTATATTGTAGCTGAAGCCCATGCTGGTGTACCGTATTTTGGTAGGAAAGAGTTCCAGCATAAAAGCGCCCATAGGCCCGTAAACCATGGCACTGCATACACTCATTAAAAAAACAAGCCCGGTAAATATAAATATAGTGCCGGTGCTTATGCTATGTTCAGCCGGCAGACCGGCAGGGTTGCCCAGTTGCACAAACAGGTAAAAGCTAACCGGTATTATTACCGCGCTTGATATAAGGCCAGTGAGGATTACCTTTTTGCGGCCAATTTTATCGCTTAATGCACCAAATGGCTGGAAAAATATACCGCCAAATAAATTGGCAGTTGCCAGTATTAATAAGGCTGTGGTATTATTGATGTGTACTGTTAATTGCAGGAAATACAACGATACAAACTGGGCGCAGTGCATAATGGTGCTCTGCGCAGCGTTACCGCCAAATACGGCCAGCATCATAAGACCAAAATTGCCTTGTTGCCTAAAAGCATGGTTTACCGGCGACTGAACTATTTTCCCTTCCATCTTCAGTTCGTTAAACAATGGGCTTTCCTTCAGGCGCCTGCGTAGCAAATAGCTTAGTACAACCAGTATGCTGCTGAATAAAAAAGGTATGCGCCAGCCCCAGGCTGTAAATGCTTCTTTACCTATTAGCGCGCTTGTGCCAAATACTACCAACAGGCAAACCATCAACCCGAAAGGTACGGTTGCCTGTATAAAACCGGTATAATAGCCCCGCTTGTTAGCGGGAGCATGTTCGGCAACATAAATAGTGGCGCCTGCGTATTCACCGCTTATGGCAAGCCCCTGGCACAGGCGTAATATTAACAGCAGTAAAGGCGCAAGCCAGCCAACCTTATTAAAAGTAGGCAGGCAGCCTATTAAAAAAGTGGAAGCACCCATAAGCAGCAGTGAATGGAGGAAAGATTTTTTTCTTCCCCTCCTGTCGCCAGAACTGCCAAATAGTAATGCGCCAACCGGCCTTATAAGATAGGATGAGCCTACCACTGCCAGCGTTTCAAGAAACTTTGAACTGCCCTGGAAAAAGTGCTGGGATAGAGTATTGGCAAGTATAATGGCCACAAACAGGTCATACCACTCAATAAGAGTTCCTGCAGCAGACGCTATAATAACAAGCAGCAGGCTGCTTTTGTCATTGTTTGAAAAACCGGGCTTAACAGCCTGCTGATTCTTCATGGTGCAGTTTTGTTGGTATAATTATTAAAATTACCATTTGCGCAGAAGATTGCATAAAAAAAGAGTCCCGCAATTGCAGGACTCTTCATTACACATATAAGTAAATTTAGTTAAACAGGTAACGAATGCCAAACTGCATTTGCCAGCGTGACAGAATACTTACGTCATCTTTATAGCTGTTAGTTAACGGCACATAGTTTTTCGGGTCAAGATAAGGGAATGAGAATTTAGGCGCGTTACCATTCATGCCTTCATATTTAAGGAATGAAAGTGAACTGAACGATTTATAAATACCCCAGTTTTTATTAAGCAGGTTTCCGGCATTTATAATATCAAGAGATAAACGCAGGGTGTGCTTGTCTTTCTTGTCGTTGGTAAAAAAGTAAATATCCTGGGTTACGTTAACGTCAAGGCGCTTAAACCAAGGCAATACAGCCGCATTGCGTTGTGCAATTTCACCACGATGTTTTGATAAATAAGGATCCTGGTTAATAAAATTATTCAGCTGGGCCCAAATTTGTGCGGGTGTGCGCGGGTCGGTTGCACTATTATTATTTACGGGTACAAGCGTAATTTCATTGCTTGACTTTGGAATATAAATAAGATCATTATTTCCACCAGTGGCATCGTTGTTAACATCACCGCTGTATGTATAAGACCCTACACCGGAAGGAGCAGCTTCGTAAAATAATCCTACAGAGGTAGCAAAATGCCCTGCATATTCTTTACGCCAGTAAGCAGAGGCAACTACCCTGTGTGGTAAGTAAAAGTTTGCGTAGCCTAAATCTTCAGCATTAGGGTCGCCTGAAACAGGCCTGTCCCTCCACATACTTGCTGCAATTGAACCGCCATCATTAAGGGTTTTAGCCTGGCTATATGTATATGCCGCGCTGAAATAAAAATTATTCACTGTTTTTTGCAACTGTGCTGTAATAGTATAAGCGTAGCCTTTGTTTGAATTTTTCATCAAAATAGCGCTGCTTATATTAGGATTGGTTACCGTAGCTACCGGCTTGCCACCATAAATCCTGCTGCTGTCATATCTTACACGACCATCAGGCAATACTACGCCTGTTGAAGGCAGGTTTACATTTTGAAAATATACCGCGTTTATGTCTTTTGACACTGTATACTCAATAGTACCTACTATACCGCCTGGCAGTTTTTGGTCAAGCGCCAAACTTGCTTTAAGTACTTGCGGGTATTTAAAATTCTTGTCAGTAAATACCAGGTTATAAGAAGTATTTTCCGAAACGTTGGCTGGCCTGTATGCATTAATATCAGGGTTAAAAGCATAAGGTGCAGTGCTTGAAAATGAGCCAAACTGAACACCATTGTTGCTGGCCTGGTTGCTAATCCATACAAATGGCGGAGGACCTGAAAATAAACCAACGCCACCACGAAGCTGTGATTTATGGTCGTTCCTCACATCCCAGTTAAAACCAAGGCGGGGAGAAATTTCCAGGTTGGATTCTGGTTTCTGACCTACATCATATTTTTGGCCAAAACGGAAAGTAAGGTCTTTTACGTATGGATTTGTTTCAAATGAATTGTTATAAACCGGCAAATCGAAGCGTACGCCGTAAGTAAGTGTAAAGTTGTTTTTTATCCTCCATTTATCCTGTGCAAAAGCGCTTAACTCTTTGGCGCCTACATACGCAAAGGGAAATGCGCCCCCCTTTTCTGCTGAATACTGCAGGTTGTACAGCACAGAATTGGCTACACCATTATTGGCGCTATTATAAAAATCAGCAAGACTGTTAAAGCGGTAGTTGCCCTCATAGTTAGGAGCAAACCCGTTTTTAAATTTCTTGTAATAATCCTGTGTACCGAATGTTAACTCATGTTTACCAACATAAACGCTAAGTATGTCTGACACCTGGTAAATGTCTGTATTCAGCACATTATTATAGGTAAAAGGCTCGTAACCAAAGCTTGTATAACTCTGGCCCTGGCCATTCATTATGTCAACCAACGGAAAATCAGCACCGGCAAGGCTCCCGCGGAAATCTCTTAAAGCAGTATAACCAACCTGGAATTTGTTGGAAACCCTGTTGCTAAACCGTGTGTTTACTTCGGCAATAAAAATGTTGAAATTATTGTTTATCCTGTAGCCTGTACCGCTAAAAGGCATAGCTGTAGCATTGGGCCCTCTTGTACCACCGGGTGCGCCGCTGGTACTTGCAGAAATATCGCGGTATGATTTAAGGTAGTTGTACTTAAAGGTCACCGTAGTTGACTTACTAACGTTCCAGTCCAGTTTGGCTGTTACCTTATCACTTTGTGTTTTGTAGCTGTAACCCTGGAATGCACCCGGGTCGTAGTGATATTTGTCAATTAAAAACTGGCGAAGTGCATTTAATGTATCTGCATTTGCCAACGATACGCTTGTATTATCCGGCTGGTGGCTGGCATCAGAAGCAATAAAGCTGGAAGCAGGATCAGTTCTTTTTTCCTCTTCAAAGCTCACAAAAAAGAACAACTTATTTTTTATAATAGGACCGCCAATATTAGCGCCCCAAAGGTTGTAACTAAAATCCTGTTTGGGTATAGTTACAGTTCTAACATTATAACCTTGTGTACCGGGGCCTTTTGCATAGGTGTAAACAGACCCTTTAAATGTATTAGT
>DASZUX010000471.1:0-3319 GCA_035547455.1 Chitinophagaceae bacterium | reverse complement strand
TCCGGCCTGCATGTGCAGCTTGACACCCTGCGCTTTGAAAAAGACTTCTTTGCCACTGACACCTTGCACACAGAGCAGTCACTGGATGCGCTGCAACAAAAATACCCGCAGTTTTTAAATGATTATTTATTTAACCTTTTAGGATGCCCGCCCAATAAAGACAGCACTATTGTAAAAGTTAAACTGTTTATTCACGATTACAAACCAGTGTACGACTCTGTTTTAGCCAAATACCCGGGCATACGGCAGGCTGCAAAACAGGTAACACATGCGTTGCAGTATGTTAAATATTATTTTCCCAAATATAAAGCGCCGCCGGCGCTTATAACATTTGCCGGCCCGCTGGAAGGGTACAGTAATGTACTTACCAGCAGCGGGTTTGCAGTGGGCCTGCAACTGTACCTTGGCAAAAACTACCCTGCCTATAATACTGACTATATTGCTGATGTGTACCCCCAATACCAAAGCCGCCGCTTTGAACCGGGTTATATAGCTGTTGACTGTATAAAGAATGTTGTAAGCGATATTTATCCGCCCGGCAATAACAACCAGCCATTGATATACCAGATGGTTGAAGCTGGTAAACGGCTATACCTTTTAGATGCCTTTATGCCTGAAACCGCTGACAGCCTTAAAACGGGCTACACAGCAAAGCAGCTAAAATGGTGCGACACTTACGAGGCTGCTGTTTGGAACCAGCTTTTGCAAAATAATGTACTGTATGTTACGGATGTGGCACAAACACGCGATTATATGAATGACGGACCAAGTACAGAAGAAATGGGCCCTGGTTCCCCCGGGTTTATAGGCCAGTATGTTGGATGGCAGATAGTAAAAAAATGGATGGCGCAGGATGAAAAAAGAACCCTGCCACAACTATTACAAACCCCCGCCCGCCAAATTTTTGAAGAAGCAAAGTATAAACCAAAATAAGGGCAGCACCAAGGGAGAAAATAAAAAAACCTACCCCGAAGGGGGGGGATAAGTTTAGTAACCTTTTACTTGTACCACACGGCCTGGGAGTTAGCCCATATTATGAAATACCTTGCTTACGTCGTCGTCCTGTTCAAGGCGTTCAATCAGTTTACTAACTTCTTCGGCCTGCGCGTCGCTAACAGGTACGGTAGTAGTGGGTATCCACTCCAGCTCAGCGCTTATAGGCGTTATATGTTTATCTTCCAATGCCTTTTGCAGTTTGCCAAAATCTGTAAAAGCGCAGCGTAATACAACTATGCTGTTGCCTTCATCATCGGCGCTTTCACCCATTTCTTCCAGGCCAAAGTCTATCAGTTCAAACTCCAGTTCCTCCACATTTAACCCTTCAGGCTTTAATTTAAACACCCCCATTTTCCTGAACTGGAAGCTAACGCTGCCGCTGTTGCCCAGGGCCCCATTGCCTTTGTTAAAATAACTTTTAAGGTTTGCAACCGTGCGCACATGGTTATCAGTAGCGGTTTCTACCAGTATGGCTACACCGTGGGGGGCGTACCCCTCGTATAAAATCTCGTCGTAGTTTACCATTTCCTTGCCCTGGGCGCGCTTAATAGCAGCCTCCACGCGGTCTTTGGGCATGCCTACGCTGCGCGCGTTCTGAAAGCAGCGGCGCAGGGCGGGGTTGGTAGCGGGGTCTGGGCCGCCGGCCTTAACAGCAATCACAATTTCTTTTCCAATGCGGGTAAACTGCTTGGCCATCCTGTCCCAGCGGGCAAACATGGTAGCCTTTCTTACTTCAAATATCCTTCCCATGATAGGTTCTGCGTTTTTCGTTCTGTGTTTTATGTTTGTGAGGCTAACCGGGGCTGCTGTTAACGGGCCCCTGCTTGCCCGTTATTAAAGGCGGGCGCCCCTCACTGTACTCCTCTGTAAAAGAGGCAGCAAAAATAAGGGATTACCATAAATGATTAACTTTACGTAAAAGTGTAATAATGATAACGAGTTTAGACCAGCTTGATTTGACGAAGGAATACACTTATGCAGATTACCTTACCTGGCAGTTTAATGACCGGGTTGAACTGATAAAAGGCAAGATATTTAAAATGAGCCCCGCGCCGCTGCGATCTCATCAACATATTTCATTTGCACTTGCATTACAAATAGGGAAACATATTGAAAATAAAACCTGCGAGGCATACACCGCTCCTTTTGACGTAAGGCTGGTAAATAAACGCAAAAGCACACCCGATAACCACGTAACCTCTGTTGTACAGCCGGATATTTGTGTTATTTGCGATAAAACCAAGCTGGACGAAAAAGGCTGCATTGGCGCGCCAGACTGGATAATTGAAATTTTAAGCCCCGGTAACAATAAAAAGGAAATGAAGGACAAATTTGACCTGTATGAAGAAAATGGGGTAAAGGAATATTGGGTGGTTTACCCTGAATATATACAAGTGCAGGTGTTTGATTTGGTTGATGACAGGTTTTCTCTCCGCGGTACTTATATTAACGAGAAAATACCCGTAAAAATATTTGAGGATTTTTCAATTGACACTTCTACCATTTTTAAAATGTAGTAACGGTAATAAAAATCCCCGGTTACTGCCGGGGATTTTTTATTAAAATCAAAATTCTCACCATATTAGTTAAAATCTTTCGATTTTGGCAACGAGCCCATTGCAGCACCTACCTTACTTCTGCTCCTGCTGTAAGTAAAGTAAATAATAAGCCCTACAACCATCCATCCCAGGGCACTTAACTGCGTTTCACCAGGCAAACCATATATCATAGCTGCGCATACAAGCATACCTAAAATGGGTACAACAGGAACCAGCGGCGTTTTGAAAGGGCGCACCAGCGAAGGATCTGTTTTACGTAAAATTATTACCCCCACGCAAACCAGTATAAACGCCAGCAGTGTGCCTATTGAAGTAAGGTCGCCGGCAACACTGGCAGGCAAAAAGGCTGCAAAAGCGCCCACAAAAACAAACAGTATCATATTGCTTTTATAAGGTGTCCTGAATTTAGGGTGCAGGTCAGAGAATACTTTTGGCAGCAACCCATCTGTACTCATGGTGTAGAACACCCTTGACTGGCCAAGCAGCATTACCAGTATTACTGATGAAAAACCTGCAAGTATGGCTATAGTTACCAGGGTAGAAAGCCATTTATAACCCGGCATGTAATGTTCAATAGCATAAGCCACAGACGCTTCTTTGCCTTGCGTCATAAAATCCTGGTATGGAGCGACCCCTGTTAACACATAAGAAAACAGGATATATAATATGGTACAAATTACAAGCGAGCCCAAAATACCCAGGGGCATGTCTTTCTTTGGGTTTTTAGCTTCCTGTGCTGCAGTTGAAACAGCATCAAAACCAAT
>DASZUX010000470.1:0-1961 GCA_035547455.1 Chitinophagaceae bacterium | reverse complement strand
CATGGCTTAGCAGCCACTCCCCTGATGCGGGCTTGCCGCAGTAAGCCGCCAGCTGCATCAGTGTCATTTTATTGGCCATTGGCCTGTTCAGTTCTTCAGCAGTTATATTACCGCCTGCCGCATCCAGTATTAAAGTGCTTCCATAGCCAACACCTTCAGCCAGGGCTATCTCCCTGCGTGTGGGTGGTCTTGTTAAAAAGTTTTCCTTTGTAATCCACCAGGTACGCCCGTAGCCAATATGCACAAAACCCACCTGCTCATACATACGCTATCCTGTGCCGTTTAACGTGGCATAACGGCAACCCTGTTGTTTGGCGTACACGCAGGCGGCCGTTACCACGGCTTTGCCAATGCCACGGTTACGCAGGGCGGGTAGCACGCCCACTTCGTAAAGGCCACAGGCACCATCGCCGCCGGGGGGTATAAATACCGCACTTTGCCCTGCAATTTTTCCATCAAGCATTGCAAAAAAACGTTGTACAATGCCGCCTGCATGTTCCTTCATGGCAGCAGGCGCAACAGCGCCATTATCGCCTGAATAGGGCAAGTCTTTCAGGCCGTGGGTTGATGTTTCATTATCGGGTATAATTTCTAAACCGGGCGGCACAGCATAGCCCGTATTTATCTCGTCAAGATCAAGCGCCATCCAGTTGGGCCTCCATCCCGGCTGAAAACCGCGTGCCAGTAATTGCACGCCCATGGCGCGGTACGGCAGCGGGTGCAACGACCAGCAACCAATATTTGTTATTTCTCTTTCGCGGTAGTACTGCAGTATTTCGTCAATTATTGCTCCTGCACTTTCCCTTGTCATTACCGGGAACGGGATGTGCCCCTTGTTTTTACCGCCCTCGTTTGTCCATACAACACCACTGCGTTCGCGTACCTCACCGCCGTTAGCTGTTGCATTCATTTTAAACAGTTCAGTATGGTTATGTGCCATCATTTGCTGCAGCCGCTCTGCGGATATGCCGTTAAAAAGGCCGCTTCCAGGTATTGTATCTTCCACCATATACAGTAAAGCTAACGGATATTTTATATACCGGCATTACACACGGCGCAAGTTTAATAACGGTTTACCCCCTGTAACGACGGGCGGTTTAATTACATAGTAATTACTGCTGCCTGTCAAAAAAATAAAATTACCGGGAATGCAGCAGCATACCTTTTGCCCTGCAGGCCGCCTCTCTTTTTTTCATCCGCCAATTTCACGAAAGCAGGCTTACTTAACCCTGTTTTTATGCAGTTTGTCAAAATTGTTTTTTGGTCCATTTGTTTTGCCTGAAATTAACATGCCATTATACATACTGCTATGCAAACATCTCCATCAAAGACCGGTACGGCCACAACAGCAAGGGTGCAAAGTGTTGATGTATTAAGAGGGGCTGTAATGGTATTAATGGCTGTTGACCATATACGCTGCTACTCCGGCCTGCCTGCCGGAGGGCCTTCGGCAGGCATCTTTTTTACACGCTGGATAACACATTTCTGCGCGCCTGCATTTGTGTTTTTTGCAGGCACCAGCGCATACCTGTACTTTAACAAAATACAGGACAAAAGCAAGCTTCCCATCTTCCTGTTAACACGCGGCCTGCTGCTGGTTGTGCTGGAACTTACCATTATAAAATTCTTTTGGGGGTTTAACCTTAATTACAGCGAATTTACCCTTGCCGGCGTTATATGGATGATTGGCTGGTGTATGGTATTGCTGGCTGCTTTTGTACGGCTAAAGCCCTTAACCATAGCAATAACCGGCCTTATTATTATAGCTGCCCAACAGGTTTTTTATTATGTGCCGCTGATATTTCCTGCCGCGTGGCGCAGCAGCGTGGGGTATATTTGGGGATTCTTCTACCCTTCCGGGTTTAAGGGCATGCCTGGCATAGCAGTGCTTTTTGTAATACTGCCATGGCTGGGAGTTATGATGGCAGGCTTTGGTTTTGGTAAACTATTGCTGCACAACC
>DASZUX010000469.1:0-2887 GCA_035547455.1 Chitinophagaceae bacterium | reverse complement strand
ATATTTGATTACCTGCAGCAAACACAAAAACCCACAACAGTAATTTACAATAATGCCCTTGGCCTTGCTGAAAACGTACTGGCAGATGATGGCTCGGTTGCCATGCGTATTTGCAGCGACGAGTTTTGCAGGCATTTAATAAAAAGGTTCCGCACGCCCATTGTAAGCACCTCAGCAAACATCAGCGGGGTACCGGCGCCTGCACTGTTTGCGGAGATAAGCGATGAAATAAAGCAGGGAGTTGATTACGTGGTACACTGGCGGCAGGATGATGTAACACGGGCAAAGCCCTCCTCCATAATACAGTGGAAAAATGGCAATGTGCATGTAATACGGGAATAAGAGGAACTTTATACCCCAATTCTCTCCGCATATTGTCTAAACGCGGCCGCGAAAAACTGCTACGGCCTTAAAAAGCAGGCCTTGCTTCAAATAATAACGCTTAACAAATCAGCATGCTTGTGTTTAGCACAGTTTTGGTGGCACAACGCCTGGAGATTAATTTTCCCGGCCCTTAAAAAAGTTGCCTCAGCCCATATTTTAATTGTTTTTTCCAGCAATAATGTTTAAATATGTGGAGGGAAAATCTATGGCAAAAATATCGGTTAACATATCAAAGTATCATCTTACAGGGTTATTAAAAACTGATAAGGCGGCCCGCGGTAAATCAGCTAAAACACGCAGGCGGTCAAAAACCTCTTCCTTTGCAGCCGGGGTAAACCTGGGAAACATCAAAAAGCATATTTCCCCCTTTCTTTTATTTGACTGGGAGTTTTTTAGTAACGAGCTGGAGTTTGAATGAGGAGATTTTGTGGAAATGAAAATTACGGGCATCTTAAAGTAATGTTAGCTTTTACCAGGGCCACATTTACCTTATTTGCACTGTTTACCACTTATGTTTGTACCGGCCAGCCCGGCAACCTGCATATTGATACCAATAATACCGTCGTATTACCTTTTGCCAGCGTTAAAACATTTATGGACAAAGGATTTAAGACATCGGTATTAAATGACAGAGACCTCGCCACAGTAGATTCACTTGTGCTAAAGGTTGTGCATGATAACCATATTGGTGAAGACCTTCGTGCTGTTAATGCTGGTGCTACTCCTGCAATGTCGTTGAAGCAAATTAAAAATATATATAACAGGCAGGTAATTTGTTATGCGGATAGCCATGGGGATAAAATTGTATGGGTACTATATTTCTGTTCGTCTGAACAGCCAATAAATTCGCTAAAAAACGGTCTTGTGATGGTGGATGACGGCGGCGATTGTTTTTTCAATTTCAAAGTGAATATCAAAAAGCGCACAGCTTTTGATGTTATGGTAAATGGTGTCGTGTAACCCTTTTCTTCAAAACCACTCATATTCACCCTCACCTTATCTTTGCCGCGATGGATATTACCTGTACGGATAGGGAATTGTTTATTTTAAGGAAGATTGGCAAAGTGGCGGATGAATTGCACCTGCCCTGTTATTTAATTGGCGGTTTTGTAAGGGATAAAATAATTGGCCGACCCACCAAAGATGCAGATATTGTTTGCCTTGGCGACGGCATAACCCTTGCCCATAAAGTAGCAGAGCAGTTTAACCCTAAACCCGCGGTTGCTTTTTTTAGAAATTTTGGTACTGCCCAAATAAAACTGGCAGATTTTGAGGTGGAGTTTGTGGGCGCACGCAGGGAGAGTTACCGCAGCGACAGCCGTAAACCTGATGTAACCCCCGGCACGCTGGCAGACGACCAAAACCGCCGCGATTTTACCATTAACGCCCTTGCGGTAGGCCTTAACAAAGACAATTTTGGGCAGTTAGCCGACCCTTTTGACGGCATGGGCGATATTAGCAGGAAGCTTATTAAAACCCCGCTGGAGCCACTGCAAACCTTTAGCGACGACCCACTGCGCATGATGCGTGCCATACGCTTTGCTACCCAGCTTAAGTTTACTATTGCCCCTGAAACATTTGCCGCTATACAAAAGGATGCAGAGCGTATAAAAATAGTGTCGCAGGAAAGGGTGACCGATGAATTGAATAAAATTATGCTGGCAGAGAAGCCATCAACAGGATGGGACCTGTTAAGCAAAAGCGGCCTGCTGCAAATTATATTTCCGCAAATGATGGCCCTGCATGGGGCGGAATATATTGAAGGCATGGGTCATAAAGACAATTTTTATCATACCCTGCAGGTAGTGGATAACATTTGTGCCAGAACAAACGATTTGTGGCTGCGCTGGGCCGCCCTGCTGCACGATATTGGTAAACCGCCTACCAAAAAATTTGAAGAAGGCCACGGCTGGACGTTTCACGGGCACGAAGTGGCAGGAGCTAAAATGGTACCCAAAATTTTTACAAAACTCAAGTTGCCCCTTACCGAAAAAATGCGTTTTGTACAAAAACTGGTGCTGCTGCATTTACGGCCTATAAGTCTTACAAAAGAGAATATTACCGATAGTGCCATACGCCGCCTGCTTTTTGAGGCGGGTGAAGATATTGACGCCCTGATGCTGCTGTGCGAGGCAGATATTACCAGTAAAAACAAGTTTAAGGTAAAACGATACCTGCAAAACTTTGAAATGGTAAGAGAGCGCATGGCCGAGGTAGAGGCTAAGGACAACCTGCGCAACTGGCAGCCGCCCATAACAGGCGAAATAATTATGCAAACCTTTGGCTTGCCGCCTTCAAAAACAGTAGGCATTATAAAAGATGCCATACGCGAGGCGATATTAGACGGCGTAATACCCAACAATTATGACGATGCCTATACACTTATGCTGCAAACTGCGGCCGGGCTTAACCTGCAGCCCGTAACGTAAATTTTGGTATTTTAGCAGGCTGGTAAAGTTATTGGTCATTGGTCAATAAGCCATTGGGTCATGGCGGTAAGGTA
>DASZUX010000468.1:0-6812 GCA_035547455.1 Chitinophagaceae bacterium | reverse complement strand
CATCTTCCGGCGAATTATAAATATCCATTACAACCTTCATACCGCTCACTACCCTGCCGAAAGCCGCATAACCTTGCCCGTCAGGATTATTACTGCCGCCATAATCAAAGCCATGCTGGTCGCCGATACAAATAAAAAACTCTGTAGTGGCAGTACCGGGTGCAGCCCGGGCAAACGAGAAGGTTCCATCGGTATGCGTAATACGCGTTTGCTTAGTTGTTTCGTGCGGTATGCCGGTTAGCGAAGCCGAAAGCTTGTATTTGGTTTTCCATATTCCTCCCTGTATCAACCTGGATTTATCACTGCCCGATGCCTGGTTGCTGGCGCTGAGTATGCGGTAAAACGAACAATCTTTGTAATACCCGGAGTCAACATTGCGCAGGAAAGCTGCAACGCTTTTTGGCGCCTGAACGGGAAAAAGCTCAACTTCTATGTCGCCTTTAGCCGTTTCAATACGCACATGGGGGGTTTTATAGTGGTGGGTACTACAACCGGCCGCTATCAACACAAAACACAGGTATAAAACAACCTTAGATGTCATCCCTTTTAATTTTGGAACGAAAGATAAGGATTGTTGCTATATACAAAACAGGTTTGCTGTGCGTAACGCATATTACCAACTGCCTCCGCCTCCACCGCCAAACCCGCCGCCGCTATGAAAGCTTGTCTTGCAGTTCAGGAAAGCCAGTATTAGCTTTTAGATCGGGATAGGTTTCAGTTAATGCAAAAATACTGCGCAGTGAACGCTGCAGTTGATTTTCGGCAGCAATTTTCGTATTAATATCATCTGCCGTTACGTTTACCGCTGCATTACGCGCTTGTATAACACGCTCAAGCGTGCCGCTTTCGTGTATAGCATAACCTTTAACGGTGTTTACAATATTAGGTATTAGGTTGTGCCTGCGTTTTAACTGTATATCAATATTGCTAAAGGCATCCTGAACTGTGTTGCGGTTTCGGGCAAAACGGTTGAAAATGTTTATTAGCATGATGCAAATAAGTAATAAAACGCCTCCTGCAATTAGCAATGGAATCATAGGGGTACTTGTTTAGGGCATGAATATAAAAAAAATTTATACAGGTAACGCTAAACAAAATGTATGGGCATTTTTTTGCCGGCATCGTTACCCCTATACAAAATACCTGCGCGTTGTTACAACCGGCTTGTTCAATTACCCAGGGCTATTCTTTCACCAGTTTTTGCTGGGCTATTGTTTTGCCGCTGCTGTTAACTATGCGTATTAAATACACGCCGCCGGCTATACCGCTTAAAGGCACACTAATGGTTTGTATGCTTTGTGTAAGGTTATAATTGTTGCTTAATATGGCCTTGCCGCCCGCATCGTACACTATGCAGGCATACCGCCCTGCCGGCACGCCGCTAATGCTTATATAGGCATTATTCCTGGCAGGGTTAGGATAAACATACGTTAGCTGGTTAAGTGTGTTTTGTAATACTATGATATTTGAGTATTGGTATTTGCCGTCATTATCGGTAATTTTCAAACGGTAATAATTTTTGCCTGCATACGGCTGTGCATCTATATAGGTATGCTTACCAATAAGTTCCTGCGGCGAAGAAACATTTAAAAACCCAAGCTGAGCAAAATTATTTCCGTCCCTGCTCTTTTCAATAGCAATGTTTTTAACATTAATGGCCTGCTCAATTTCAATATAAAGATTATCAAACCCGTGTATGTATTCACCCGTAAACTTTGACAGTGTAATAGGCAGCGCTGTGCCGTTAAGTGTTACAGTAAAGGTTGCTTTTGTATTACGCAGGCCGTCAAAGTATAACAGGTAGCTGGTGTTTGGCGCCAGGCCGGTAATATCGGCAACAGTGCCATTACCTGTAAAAGCTGTACAGGTAACAGGCGCAGGGTATGATTGCCCAACAGGGCAGGCACTAACCTGGTACACAGAAAGGCGGATGCCCTGGCCGGCGCAAGATGCAAGTTCTGCCGGGGTGGTGGTATAATTAGAAATATTTACAGATAAGGTTCCGTTGCTGGTGGCCGATGTTTTTATGGCATAATAAGCATTGTTGGTAACAAATGTTCCATTACCCAGGCAGTTAACCTGTGTAAAAGCAGGGTCTTTCAACTTATTGCTGGTTGCATGCACAAGGTCAAAATTAATCCTGGTACCCTTTAGTGTGGCAGACGCCGGAAAAGCTGCCGGGCATTCATCATTGGTAACAGAGGTATAATGAAGCTGAAGCATCTGGCCGGGGTAAAGCCCGCAACTGCCAAACACGTCATCCTGTGGTGTTACTGCGTACAATGCCCCGGTATAAGCTGAATTATCGGGGGAACGCCTGTCAGCATAATCAATAATGGAGTAGTGCATAACTTTTGCAGGGTTAACATTAGCGTATGCATTTGGCGAAGCCTCGTACCCGTCATTTATGTGTGCAAGATTTAAAGCGTGGCCTATTTCGTGCAAAATAATATTCTCAAGGTCGTAGCTGCCAATAGCGGGGAAACAGGGGCCTGTTGAAAAAGATATAGCATTGCCTTTTGACACTGCGGGATTACGTATAAGAATATCGAATCCTGATTTTTGGGGTGTGTACATTAAGAAAGGGGTTTTAACAAAGCAGGTTGATCCGAAACTGTAGGTCACTTCCAGCACACCGGCAGCCATGGGAGGAACCCCTGTGTTCTTATTATCATATTCCACAATATTAACTTCATCATCATCCACCTTTTGCACGGTAGTATTGGCCCCGGCTGTAAGGTTAGCGCCAACAATCTCTTTCCAGGTATTTACTGCGCGGTTAAAAGTTGCCACTGCATCGCTTGTGGCAAAGTTTATTCCGCTGCCCGCGGTATCGGTACTAAACCGGTAGGTATAGCCACCCTGTCCATTAGCATTCATTAACCTTGGTTCAGACGCTACCACTGTATCAACTCCTACTGAACTAAAATCAAATACAAAATTCAGTACAGAAAAATTAACCGTTAATGGCGTTGGCGAAGTGGCAGTAGTTGCCCCGTCATTCAACACTACCGAAAAACTACCTGTGGCAGCCCGTGTCGGCACTTTTACTACGATGGTGGTATTACTCCATGAAACTATGTAAGGCGAGTTATAAGGAACAGAATAGTCAGGAGGTGAATTATCTGAGTTACCATCTGTAAAATTTACACCGGCAGAACCGCCGGGACTATCACCAAAGCCTGAACCATGTATGGTTAATGTACTGTTAGCCGGGTCGTTAAGTGCACCTGCATTTACAATTGCCGGAGAAAATGAAGTAATAGCCGGTGCCAGGGTTCCACCGATGCCATTACTGCTTACCCGGGAAGACATTTTGAGCATTTTGCCTACACTAAAACCGGCATTCACCACTTTTTTTGTTTCGCCGGTAAGGTTTTCAATAAGGCTATACAGGTTATTTTCAATATCCGTGTACCTTGCAAAAGGTGCGGTAGCTGTGTTGGTGGTATAATTATAGCGCAAAAATCCCTGGTCGCTGCTGTACACATCAAATAACATTGCACGGGAGGGAGATTTTATATTAAGAACATTTTCATAACAAAAAAAAATACCTGTTTGCCCTGTATGCAGTGTAAGCAGGTCACTCACCTCAACAGCCCTTGTACCAACAGAACCACCCTGTGTCAGCACCTCAATTGTTGAGGTTGTAACAGCCCCCTTAAACGTTTTATACACTTCTACTGTGTTGGCAGTATAAATCATATTACGGGTTTCATTCCAAAAGCATTTTTGGGCAATTACCCTTCCTTCTGCAACAAGAGTGGCATTTGCCGCTTTATCAGCAAGTTCTATTTTATATAGCTGTGCATGAGTGCTGCTTAGTATTACAAAGCAGGCAACAAGGGTGTACAGGTATTTCTTTTTACTCATAAATGTTGTTTAATAAACCAACACAATTATTTAACATACAAGTTAATAAAAAAGGGACTATCAAAATTTTGATAATCCCTTTTTACAAGAAAAATAATTTGTTACCATTTATCAACATCCTCAGTGTGGCCGGCGGCGGGGGTATCTTCTACCTCGGCTGCTGCTTCTGCAACTCTTTCAACTGGTTCAGCAGCATCATTTCCTTCAACGGAATCTGCATATTCATGGTTAAATGCATCAAAATCAAAATTGGGCATCAGTTCTGTTTTCACATAGTCAACTGCTTCACCTAAAGCTTTTATAAACTTGTTGAAGTCTTCTTTATACAAAAAAATCTTATGCCTGTCATAGCCATCATCATTAAAACGCTTCCTGCTTTCAGTAATGGTAAGGTAGTAGTCGTTACCGCGGGTTGCCCTTACGTCAAAAAAGTAAGTTCTCCTTTTTCCGGCCCTGATACGCTTGCTGTACACACTCTCCATTTTCTTGTCGTTGTTTTCGTACGCCACTGTTTAATTGTTTTGGTTGTAAATAATGATGCACGCAAATATAGGATTGTTTTGAATTTAGCAAAATATTAAGAAGCAAAAAAGTGGGCTGATAGTGTACGGCGGGCATAGCAAACGCAGCATTTAACAAGAATATTTTATTAATAGGGCTTTTTTCTTGAAGATTCTCTAAAACCGGGGTGTATTACCACCCCTGGAGGGGTTATTTTTTAATATCATCCTTTTTGCCGGGTATATTAATAACTACAGCAGTCAATTCTTCCGGCAATAAAATGGTGCTGCAAAAAAAACTTTGCAGGTGTACTAACCTGCAGGCTCATTTTCGGGGGTTTCACTTTGCAGCCTGTACAAGTCAGCATAATAGCCGTCTAACATTATAAGCTCATCATGGGTGCCCTGTTCAATAATACGGCCGTCTTCTATGATTATTACCTGGTCAAAATTCAATACAGTAAATATTCTGTGGGTTATCAATATAGCAGTTTTATCTTTCAGCAGGCTTTGCAGGCTTGTAATTATCCTGTTCTCTGTTTTTGTGTCAACCGCGCTAAGACAGTCATCAAAAAGCATCACCTGCGGCTGTTTTATTAATGCCCTTGCTATTGACACGCGTTGTTTTTGCCCGCCGCTTAATGTTACGCCCCTCTCTCCTACGGCAGTTTCATAACCCGCGGGCAGGCTTTCAATTTCAGCATCAATACTGGCATTGGCAGCAGCCTGTTTTACATTTTCAAGCGGTGCTTTAACCTGCAGACCAAAGTTTATATTATTGGCAATGGTGTCACTAAACAAAAATACATCCTGCGGCACATAGCTTATATTATTACGTAACAGTTGCAGTGGTATGCGTTGTATTTCTTTTCCGCCAATTGTTATTGCACCCTCATCAGCATCATAAAATCGCAGTAATAATTGGCCGATGGTTGATTTGCCGCTGCCGGTTTTACCCAGTATTAACACCTTTTGCCCCTGTTTTATAGTAAGGCTAAAATTGTCAAGGGCTTTAATGCCGGTATGCGCATAAGTAAACGATATATTTTTAAATACTATGTCGCCGGTAAGCGGGCCTTGCTTTACTATCGGGTCTGCAGGGTTTTGTATTGCCGGTTCAGTTTTCAAAAACTCATTCAGTCTTTTTTGTGAGGCAGACGCACGCTGTGTCATACTCGCCACCCAACCTATCGCGCTTACCGGGAAAGTAAGCATATTAATATATATAACAAACTCAACTATTACTCCAGTGTTTAGCTGCCCTTTAAGCACCTGGCCACCGCCAATAAAAATAGTGAGCAGGGTGCTTAATCCTATCATCAGCGTCATGCTGGGAAAATAAATAGCTTCGGTTTTGGCAAGGCCGATAGCATTTTTGCGGTATTCCTCGCTGTTCTTTTTAAAAAAGCCCAGCATGGCTTTTTCCTGTACAAATGATTTTATTACCCTTATACCCGAATAACTTTCCTGTGCATTGGTGGTAAGGTCGCTCAGCAAAGCCTGCACCCTTTCGCTTTTGCGATGTATAATACTGTTAGCAATATAAATGGTTAATGCCAGTATTGGCAGCGGCGCCAGCACAATAACCGTTAGGTACACATCCTTACGCCACATATTTATTATACTAAAAGCTATAAGAGCTACAAGATTAATAAAGTACATTATGGCTGGCCCCGTGTACATACGAACGCGGCTAACATCTTCAGCAATACGGTTCATCAGGTCGCCGGTGCTGTGTGTTTTGTAAAAAGCGGCATCTAATTGCTGGTAATGGGCATATACTTCGTTCTTCTGGTCGTATTCAATATGGCGGCTCATTACAATAAGCGTTTGCCGCATAAAAAACATCAATATGCCACGAATTACGGCTACCACCAGTATTATAACACTGCATGCAATTACCAATTGTGTAAAATTCAATTTTTCAACCTTGCCCAGCAGGGTCATTACAAAACTGTCATAATGCTTGGGTACCGGTGCATGGGTAGCGCTAAGGTGTTGCTGTACCTTGTCCACTACGTAGCCCGTCATTTCCGGTGCCAGTACTGCAAAATAGTTGGATGCAACCGTAAAAAAAATGCCTGTTAAAAACCGGTAACGATATTTCCAGAAGTATTTATTAATCGCCTTTAGATGCTTCAAAACCATTTATTTTAAACAAAATTACAGCAAGCGCGCAACATTTTTTTGGAGGATAGGATGGGCGGCCTTTATTTTGCACCCGGAGAGATGGCAGAGCGGTTTAATGCGGCGGTCTTGAAAACCGTTGAATGTAATAGTTCCGGGGGTTCGAATCCCTCTCTCTCCGCAACTACCAGTAAAGTTTAGTAAACTTAAGGCATAAAAGCCCGCAAAAACGAACATTTGCGGGCTTTTTCATTTACAGCCTCCCGCAACTTTACACCACTTCACACGCTATTTCCAGTGAGTGATTCAGTG
>DASZUX010000467.1:0-1973 GCA_035547455.1 Chitinophagaceae bacterium | reverse complement strand
CGGCCAGTTTCCAGTTGCCGCTTTGCCCGGCAAAATACAGTTTGGCGTGGTGCATTTGTATGCCGCCCATAAACTCGCCCAGGCCTGGTTTATAGGCGCTGTCAAGCTGTTTTTGCAGGCTGTCAATTTTTGCCAGCAACTGCTGGTTGTTTGCCTGCGTGGCACATGCCGTAAGCAGGGCATACATGCCCGCGGCAATAAGTATTTTTTTCATAACCATACTTTTAACTGCCATAAAAAAAGCCTCCCGGTTTGTTACAGGGAGGCTATAGCACAATTATATTACACTATTAATAGCTTGCACATTCCTTCATTTCCTTTTCGGTATATGCAAGGCCATATTGTTTTAACACATCGTCGGGCACACCGTTCCATTCGGTAATCTGGTTGCCCATGTAGCCAACATCTTTCACCCCTATTTCAGAGGTATAAAAACCGGTGGCGGTTAAGTTGCGCATAAGGTTAAAAAAGCTAACGCCGGGCTTGTTTTCGGGTTTTGCTTTTTTGGGGTAGGCTATGGCATCTACCATCTCCATCTGCTGCTCTTTGGTACAGTCGGTAAATGCGTTGCCATACTGTGCAAGGCATTTCATGTCAAGCCAGCGCAAACCGCCCTTCATGGGTACCTGGTGCTCTGTCATGTCATTCACAATGTACTCAATAAATTCAGGCACCTTGGCATCGCTGGCGCTGCCGCTAACATCATCTTTGGGAATGATAATGTCTGCCAGCAGGGTAATGGTTGCCATTTCAGCCGGTGTAAAAAATGCAGGTTTTGCATCAATGGCTTTTTGGTATTCCTGCTCCTCCTTCATACGGTTGTAACCGTCAGTGGGGGCAAGCTTGGTGTCGCCGGTTACCTGCTTGTCGCCGGGTTTGCAGGCTTCCACTAAAACACCGGTAGATATTCCACCTATAAGCAGTGCTTTAATCGAGTTTCTTCTGTCCATGTTTAACAATTTAGCCGGCCTTTATCCATTATAAAACAGGATAACAGGCTACGTATATTTTTAAATAAAGAACTTTACTGTTTGCCTTTGCCCTTATGGCAGAAAGATGAGCGCTTGCCGCAAAACTTACTTACCCGCGGGCGGGGCTGTTATATACCGTTTGACGGAATGTTATTTTTCTTCAGCTCGCTAACCAGGTTTTCGCTGGCACGCATGCTAAGGGCAAGTATTGTCCAGGTAATGTTTTTATCGCCCTGGCTTACAAACTGCCCGCCGTCAACACAAAACAGGTTTTTACATTCATGCGCCTGGCTCCAGCTATTCAGCGGGCCGTCTTTTGGCTTTGCAGCCATACGCACGGTACCAGCCTCGTGAATAATGTTGCCCGGTGCATGCAGGCCGTAATTATTTTCGGGGCCGTCATCGCCGCCCCATGTAATTACAGCGCCCATAGCGTGCAGTATTTCGGCAAATGTTTCCTTCATGTGCTTTGCCTGCTTAATCTCGTAATCGGTATAGGTAGTGTTAAAGCGCAATACGGGTATGCCGTATTTGTCCACTACGGTAGGGTCTATGTCGCAATAGCTGTCATACCTTGCCACGGCTTCGCCGCGGCCGGCCATGCCCACGTGTGCGCCAAAAAAGTAACGGTAATCTTCTTTAAGCGATGCGCCGTAACCACCCGCTTCTTTTTGTTTGCCTTTAACTTTATAAGTGCCGTTAAGGTTTTCAATGCCCCAGCTAAAGCCGTACAAAGGCATACCAAAACCGCCGCCGTACTCAATATGGTAACCACGGGGAAAGTCGAGCTTCTTGTTATCAAGCCACCAGGGTGAGTAAACGTGCATACCGCCCACACCGTCTTCGTTATAACGTTTACGGTCAAACAGCTCTGGTATAATGCCGCCCATGTCTGCACCGGTAGAGTCGTGCAGGTAGTGGCCCACCACGTTGCTGCCGTTGGCAAGGCCGTTGGGGTGACGGTCTGATTTTGAATTGAGCAGTAAACGCGCGCTTTCGCAG
>DASZUX010000466.1:0-8050 GCA_035547455.1 Chitinophagaceae bacterium | reverse complement strand
CAAACACTGGATACTGGCAGATGGCCAGCCGGTGCCGGCAAACGAAACCGGTGCGGCGGAATACGTTATTGTGGAAACGGAAATTACGCAGTTGAAGGAGCAGGAGGCTGCCATACAGGCCTCAGAAAAGCAGATGAATGCTTTTTTTACAGGCACAGCCAGCCTGCATATATTGTTCGACACACACCTAAGGATAGTAACGTTTAACAAGGTAGCGGAGCAGGCCATAGAAAAATACATGAAAAAAAAGCTGCTAGTGGGCGAAAGCATGTTGGCGGTAGTATCGGATAGCACCCGCGAGCGCTTTTTGCATTTTGCGCTTGAGGCAATTAACGGCAGGCCAACCATTAACCGCGAAGCAGAGATACCGCTTGGCAGCGGTGAAGAACCGCTTTGGTGGGTTATAAGCGACATACCGGCCTACGACAGCTTTGGTAAAATTATGGGGGTGGCGTTTACTGCTTTTGATATTACAGAACGAAAACGCGCCGAAGAAAAAATTAAACGGCAAAACAGGCTGATACGTGAACTGGCCTGGCGGCAGTCGCACCTGGTGCGGGTACCGCTGGCCAATATTCTTTCCCTTGCTGAATTATTACAGACAGAAAGAAACGACCGGGAATTGCTTTACGCCCTTGACGAGGAGGCGAAACGGCTGGACAAGGTTATTTGTGATGTTGTGCGTAAAACAGTTGCTTCATAAACCCCGCTTGCACAGGTTTCTCCGCCTTTGCATAACAGTTACTTAAAACCGCCTGTTTAAATAACAACAAGCCGGCTATGCAGCACCCGGTAAAAGCGGTTACCAATTAAGCAAGGGCTAACCGCGGGTGGCTTAACGTATTAAAACAACATTCACTTTTTCCAGCATAGGTTTACCCAAATAATCTACAACGCTTGCAACTGCTACGTAGTTGCCCGAAGGCGCCTTGCTGCCCATGAAATTGCCATCCCATCCCTGTTTAAAATCATTTGAATAAAATACACGTTGCCCCCAGCGGTTGAATACGGCAAAATAGTTAAAAGCTTTTATGCCTACCGGCATAACCCTCAGCACATCGTTAAGCTTATCAGCATTTGGCGTAAAACCTGTTGGAATGTACAGGGCTGCGCCTTTCATGCGTTTTATTAAAATACTGCTGATAGCGCGGCACCCTTTGTCTGATACACTGTAAAGCCTGTAAACCTGGTCATAATCAAGCGTTGCAACCGGGTTTTCAATATTTGCGTTATTAAGGCCTGTGGCTGGTTGCCATGTATATGTTACAGTTGGGCCGCCATTAGCATTTAGCTGCACAGGCTGCCCCATGGCCGCCAGTGTATCTTTACCGGCAAACGATTTATTATCGTAAATAACCAGTGGCTTTAAAACAGTGTCTTTACAACCAAATACAGTTTGGCCGATTAATGTAAACGGGTAATTACCTGCCTCAGCGTAATAACGTGTTACAATGTTGGGTTTTTGCGTTAAACCGCCACCAAAATCCCAATACCATTTATCAACAGTATTTAACAGGTCTTCACCCTGCATATTTATTCTTACAACCACGCAGGAATCATTCAGTTTTAATTGAATCCGGGGTTTGGGATGTATAGTAAAAAAGCTGTCGGCGGCATCGCTTTTGCAGCCAAAATTAGTTTCAGCCACCAGCCGGGCATCGTAATAGGCAGCGGGTAAGTTAATTAACGGGTTTTGCCTTCCGTCAGTAATGGTGTTGTTAAAGCTCCAGTACCATTTAGCAATTGCTTCGCCCGTGGCCTGTTGCGGCAGGGTTGATTTATCAGTAAAAGCAATACCCTCATTATCGCACAGTAAGGTACCATAAGTTAAGGCGGCGGTGGGTTTATAGCGAACGTTCAGTATCAGTGCATTGGTGTCAGACCGGCATCCCTCTGCAGTAGTTACCACCTGTTTTACTGCAAACGGCCCCGGTACGGTGGCTATAAATGACGGCGGCGTTTTACCGTTAAAAATCTTACCATCAATATTCCACCACCAGTTGTTAATAGAAGATAATCCTGCCGGTACTGAAGATCGATCAGTAAAGCTTACTGATGTCTCATCCTGGCAAATAACCGGCGGAACGGTAAAGGCGGCAACCGGCGGCGGCACCACTGTTACCTGTAACCGGGAGGTTGTGCTGCAGGCCGAATCGTTGGTGGTAGTAAGGCTTACAGGATAGATGCCGTATTTATTATAGCTGTGTACTGCATCGGTGTCGGTGGATGTGCTGTCATCGCCAAACCTCCACATGTACACAGGCTTTGAAAGGTTGGTAGTATTATTGGTAAATGCAAAGCTGTTGCCTGCATAACATTGCCGGGTTATGTTTGCAGTAAAATTTGTAACGGGCTTGCGGCCAACTGTTACCGGCAGGGGTATGCGCAGGCTTTCGCAGCCAAAAAGCTCTTTTTGTGTTACGTAATATACTGTGGTGCCCGCTGTTGTTGTTTGGGGTAAAGGGTTATTTGGGTTACCAGTGCCCCCCGTTGCGCTGGTGTACCAATAAAGGTCGGTTGACCGCAGGTGGTTTGCTGTTAAATATACAGGCGCGTCGCCCTGGCAGTAATGAACATTTTGTACAGAAGGGGTATCAGGTACAGGCAGAGTTGTAATAGCTGCATCGGCGGTATCGCGGCAGCCAAACCCGGGGTACGGTATTATATCTACATGAAATACCCCGCTGGTAGCGGGGGGAGGGGTAAGGGTAAGCGATTGATCATTGCCCACAATTTTAGTGTAGTCAGCATTATACCAGGTATATGTTTTAAAACCATAGGGGGCATTTAATATCAGCGAATTTGTTTCAGGACAAAACGGCGCAGTGGCCAGTACATTTGAACAACCGGTACCAACATCAAGATAAGCGTAACCAAAATGGCCGCCCAGGGTACAATCTGCAGTTTTAAATTCCAGCCTTACCTTATGGCCTGCAAGGCCGGCAAATTGAATAGATACGGGCGACCAGCGTTTAAATAAAATCGTAGTATCTGCAAGCGACTTTTCAAAGCCGGGTAAACCGGAAGTTGCCACGTAGTTGTATGATGCACAATTTATAACTGCACCAGAGGGAACTTCATAAGCTGTTACAAAAAACCGCGGTTGCTCGGACAGGGTATGACTGGGATTTTCAAACACAACTGCATAAAAATAGGTAAACGTAAAGGTATCAATACCGGTGGGTACGGTAAATGTATATGATATGCCTTCGGCTTCAGCGCCGGTATTGTTATTGCCAAGCTTAACCGAGTATTTGCCGCCATAAGGGCACACTACGGGAAAATTGCCATAGGGGTCTTTAACAGTAACACCGGTATCTGCCGCTACAATCTCGTGGCGGCCGGGCAGGGGTGTTGTATCTGAAAGGCTTATTACATTCTTTCCATTTTGTTCAAATGTTTTGCCGATAGAACATTGCCAGTGCGAAAAATCTCCCTGTTCAAAATCAATATTAGATGGGCAACCTTGCGAAAAAGCTGAATTACATAATACAGCCAGTAAAAAAAGTAAGAGGCTTAAGGGTTTATTCATTGCTTAAGGTACTAATTAAAACAATGTGGGTTTACCGGTACTAACAGCCAGTTAGCTACATGGCAAATATAAAATAAACCGGGTATGGCAGGCAATATTTTTTCCCTTTGGGAAAGAGCGCCCCCTGGCGGGTATTTCACGCGGCAAGGTATTCTGCCGCATGGGATAGCGCTGTTTATTTATTCCTTGCACAGGTTTCTCCGCCTTTGCATAACAGTTACTTAAGTTGGCAATCAAGGCTGTTTAAAAGCCGCCTGTCCGGCAATAAAAAATCCCAAACGCCTTTCAGCATTTGGGATTACAACTAAGAACCTTTTCCTGTAGAGCGTACGGGAATCGAACCCGTGATTCCTCCGTGAAAGGGAGGTGTCTTAACCCCTTGACCAACGCTCCGTTTTTTGGGAGTGCAAAAATAGGGCGGGTTTGGTTTACCGCAAAATCTTTTTAAAGTAAATTATTGCATTTGTATGTAATTAGCTGCTGTTTCGTCTTTAACATTAAAGCGCAAAGCAGGTAAACAGGGTAAGCACAACAGTAAAAACAGCGGCATTGCTCAGGCAAAAAAGCCGGTGTTAACGTGGCGTAAACTGTTAAGCAACACCCAAAAAAAATAGTGTTTTAGCGTTAAGTACCGTAAATTCGCGGTGCTTTTTAAAAAATTAAACATAAAATTATGAGCACAGTTAAAGTAGCGATCAATGGCTTTGGCCGTATTGGACGCTTGGTTTTCAGGCAGATACATAATATGGAAGGTATTGAGGTTGTAGCGATAAATGACTTAACAAGCCCTAAAGTATTGGCCCACCTGTTAAAATACGACAGTGCGCAGGGCGCTTTTCATGGCGAAGTAAAAAGCACTGACGGTTCTATTATTGTTGACGGTAAAGAAACTAAGATATATGCCCAAAAAGATCCCACGCAAATACCCTGGGGCGACCATGATGTTGATGTGGTAATTGAAAGCACCGGCTTTTTTACAGACAAGGCAAAAGCTGAAGCGCACCTTAAGGCCGGCGCAAAAAGGGTGGTTATTTCCGCACCCGCTACCGGCGATTTAAAAACCATTGTATTCAACGTTAACCACAACATACTGGACGGCAGCGAAACAGTTATTTCATGTGCATCTTGCACTACCAACTGTCTTGCCCCTATGGCTAAAACGCTGAACGATTCATTCGGTATAGAAATAGGCGTTATGACAACTATACACGCTTACACCAACGACCAGAATACACTGGATGCCCCCCATGCAAAAGGCGATCTTCGCCGTGCAAGGGCCGCAGCCGCTAACATCGTTCCCAACAGCACAGGTGCAGCCAAAGCAATAGGCCTGGTGCTGCCGGAGCTGAAAGGTAAGTTAGACGGCAGCGCACAGCGCGTACCGGTAATTACAGGAAGTGTTACTGAGTTAACAGCTACCGTAAGCAAAAAAGTTACTGCTGACGAAGTAAATGCCGCTATGAAAGCCGCCAGCAACGAAAGCTTTGGTTATACTGAAGACGAAATAGTTAGCAGCGACGTTATTGGCACACATTACGGTTCGTTGTTCGATGCTACGCAAACTAAAGTATTATCAGTTGGCGATAAGCAACTGGTAAAAGTAGTTAGCTGGTACGATAACGAAATGAGTTATGTTAGCCAGTTGGTGCGTACAGTGCACCATTTTGCAGGTTTAATAAGCAAATAATCAAATTATACCAGGGGCCGCGTTGCAACGCGGCCTTTTTCAACTCACCAAACCTTTAAAAAAATGCAGGTAAAAAACATTGACGGCCTTACCGTTGACCAGGTTAAGGACGAGATAGCCAATGGCGGAAAATTTGTGTATTTCCAGTACACCGTTTCTATCGTGGTAATGACGTTTAGAAGAAGCTCTGACATCTATTTTATAAAAAGTGATGAAAAAGCGGTGGCAAAAGGGTTGCCATACACGTTAATGTCGTTTTTCCTGGGGTGGTGGGGTATTCCGTGGGGGCCGGTATATACCATACAAAGCCTTTCAACAAACCTGGGCGGCGGTAAAGATGTTACTGCGCAAATTTTACCCAACCTGCTGGGTACAAACTGACAGGAGGCAGGGCAAGGGCATATTTGTGCATGATTTTTGACCGGTCATTTCAAATAATTAATAGTTAACAACCGATTTATGAGCAAATTCTCCGAACACAACTTTGCAGGCCAGAAAGCCTTAATACGCGTTGACTTTAATGTGCCGCTTGATAAACAAACACAAGCTATTACTGACGATACCCGTATGCGTGCCGCAGTGCCAACCATTAAAAAAATACTGGCAGACGGCGGCAGCGTTATATTGATGAGCCACCTGGGCAGGCCGAAAGAAGGCCCCGAGGAAAAATCATCACTGAAGCACCTGGTAGGGCATTTAAGTGAGTTACTGGGTGGAATTAATGTACAGTTTGCCAATGATTGCATAGGAGAAGAAGCAGTTGACAAGGCTGCTGCCCTTAAACACGGCGAAGTGCTGTTGCTGGAAAACCTGCGTTTTTATAAGCAGGAGGAAAAGGGGGATGAAGCTTTTGCTGAAAAGCTTGGTAAGCTGGGTGATGTGTATGTAAATGATGCCTTTGGCACGGCACACCGGGCGCATGCCTCAACAGCGGTAATTGCAAAATTCTTCCCCGGCGATAAAAAAATGTTTGGCTTGCTGATGGAAAGCGAAGTGGCCAGCGCTGAAAAAGTGCTGCACAAAGCAGAAAAGCCGTTTGTGGCTATTATAGGCGGCGCCAAGGTAAGCGACAAGATTTTGATACTGGAGAACCTGCTGGAGAAAGCAACTGATATTATTATTGGCGGTGGCATGGCTTATACGTTTTTTAAAGCCGAAGGCGGGAACATTGGTAATTCTCTTTGCGAAATGGACAGGCTTGAAACTGCAAAGGATATACTGGCAAAGGCTGATGCGAAAGGAGTTTGCATTCACCTGCCGAATGATTCAATTATCGCTGATAAGTTTGCTGCCGATGCTGAAGTGTCGTCTGCGCTAAGCAATACCATTCCCGATGGATGGATGGGGCTTGATATTGGCGAAATGGCTTGCGAAACCTTTGCCCATGTTATAAAAAATTCAAAAACCATTTTATGGAACGGCCCGATGGGTGTTTTTGAAATGGAGAAGTTTCAGCATGGCACAAAAACAGTTGCCACGGCTGTGGCAGAAGCTACGCAAAACGGCGCATTTAGCCTGGTTGGCGGCGGCGACAGCGTGGCTGCTGTTAACCAATTTGGTTTTGCTGATAAGGTAAGCTATGTAAGCACAGGGGGTGGCGCAATGCTGGAATACTTTGAAGGCAAAGTACTGCCCGGCATTGCAGCGATAAACGAATAGCGCTGTCATCCTGAATACAGTGCAGGATCTGCCAGGCCGGTTATTCTATTGCTAAGCAAAGTTACTACTGCCCGGTAAATCCCTCTTTGCGTCCAAATGGCGCTTACATCCTTTTCAATATTTCGTAAAACCTGTACACATCTTCAAATGAGCAATAAAGCGGAACCGGGGCTACCCGTATAACACCCGGCTCCCTGTAGTCGGCAATAATTCCGTTGTCCAGCATTTCCTGGTGTATCTCCCTTCCTTTGCTTTTAAAAAAAAGGCATAGCTGTGCGCCTCTTTCAGATGGACTTGAGGGCGTAATGATTTCAAAAGACAGGTTGCTAAGCTGTTGCAGCAAAAACTCAAGGTAATTTGTTAGCTGTATGCTTTTGTTACGCAGGTTATATATGCCCGCCTGCTCAAAAATTTCGAGGGAGGCTTTCAGGGCAACGGTATTAAATACCTGCGTGGTGCTTACATTCCAGCCAGATGCGTTGGGTTTGGCAATAAACCCCTTTTCCATTTTAAAACGGGTTTTTTCATCATTTCCCCACCAGCCGGCAAGGCGTGGCGTTTTGTTGTTATGTGCATGCTTCTCATGCACAAATACACCGCCTGTTGAACCCGGCCCTGCATTAAGGTATTTGTAGCTGCACCATACGGCAAAGTCAACCTCCCAGTCATGCAGTTGTACAGGCACGTTGCCTGTTACATGGGCAAGGTCCCACCCGGCAATAGCGCCTGCGGTGTGTGCTGCTTTTGTAATAGCTGCCATATCCAGCAACTGGCCGGTATAATAATTTATGCCGCCAAACAACACCAGGGCAAGTGTGTTTTTATTTTCATCTATTGCGGCAAGTATATCTTCCCCGCGCAAAGTTTTTTCGCCGGCGCGTGGGTTTATTTCCACGATGGCATCTGAGGGATTAAGGCCATAATGTAAAACCTGTGTTTCCACGGCATATTGGTCTGAAGGGAAAGCCCCGGCTTCCATAATTATTTTGTAACGGGTTTGGGTTGGCCTGTAAAAGCTTAAAAGCATCAAATGCAGGTTAACGGTAAGGGCGTTCATTACAGTTATTTCTGGGGTTTTTGCGCCTGTAATTTTTGCAAGCGCAGGGGCTACATACTCATGGTAATACATCCATGGGTTTGGGCCGGCAAAATAACCTTCAATAGCAATGTCC